>DASTXK010000044.1:0-4960 GCA_035765555.1 Acidobacteriaceae bacterium | reverse complement strand
TGGTCGGGAAAAATCTTGAACTGCTGCACCATGAGGTGGACCGCGCCGCCGTCGGTGGAGATGAGCTTGCCGCCCCATTTGTCGATGACGAGACTGCGGAGAATGGGGTTGATGTCCATGGGCTTGCCGTCGTAGGCGTTGTAGGAGGCCATGAGGCCTTTCGCTCCGCCCTGAAGAAAGCCCATGCGGAACGGAACGGAATAGTACTCCCAGAAATTGCGCTGGTCGAAGTTGACGTAGGCGCTGGCGCGGCCGTCCTCGCGGCTGTATCCGACGAAATGCTTCATGAGCGAGGCGGTCATGATGTATTTGGGATTGTGCCCTTGCAGACCATGAATGAAGGCGACGCCCATGGTTCCGACGAAGAAGGGGTCTTCGCCATAGACTTCCTCAAGCCGTCCCCAGCGGACATCGCGCGCGAGGTTGACCTGCGGACCCCAGAGAATCAGGCTGTGCCGATGAAATTTGGGAGTCTGAGTAATGAACCTGGCTTCGTAGCCCTCCACATGGCCCGCTTTTTCGACAAGCGCCGGGTCCCATGTGGCCCCCATTCCGGGCGGCTGCGGGAACTGCGTGGTGGTGATGGCCTCGCGACCCCGCTCCGGGTTGGGATGCGATACGTAGCCGTGGATGCCCTCGGAGCTTCCGGTATTAGGAATGCCGAGGCGCGGCACGCCGCAATTACGCAGGCAATTGATCTTCTCGTCGAGGGTCATGAGCGAGAGGACATCGTCAACGCGCTTTTCGGGAGCGAGGTTGGGATTCTGGAAGGGATATTTGTACTGCGGCGGCTGCGCAGGCTGAGAATCCTGCGCAAACGATGATGGCGCGATACCGCAAAATACGAGGGCGATGAGCACAATAAGAGATCGCTTCAGCAAACCAAAAACCTCCAGAAGATATTGAGTTCGGAACCTCGCGGAATGCGGCCCGTAAGTTTCGCTGATCGTACCATGATGGAAATCGTCGAATACACGTATCGAAGGAAACGGGTATTTAGATTTCCATTGACAAACTAAATATCTGTGGCGACTTTCAAGGCCCGCGGGGAACCAATCAGCATCCGCTATACGGTATAAGCAAGCCCCTTAGCCCCAATGCGCAGTCCCCCGCTACAATCAGAGTTGACTATGTCCACGAGCAAGCAGAGCGATCCAGCCGCCCCAACCTCCGAGTTGCGCTACACGCCGTCTGAAATTGAGCCGCGATGGAGCGAGCGCTGGGCGGCGCAGGCTGACCTTTACGGCTCCGATCCGCAGTCAAGCGGCAAGCCGAAATATTACGTGCTGGAAATGCTGCCGTATCCGTCGGGGCAGCTCCACATGGGGCACGTGCGCAACTACTCCATTGGCGACGCGCTGGCGCGCTACATGTGGATGCGGGGCCATAACGTGCTGCATCCGATGGGCTGGGACGCCTTCGGGCTCCCGGCGGAGAATGCCGCGCTCAAGAACAACACGCCTCCGCGCGAATGGACGCTGAAGAACATTGCCGCCATGAAGCGGCAGATGCAACGGCTGGGCCTGGCCTACGACTGGCGCAACGAAGTGACCACTTGCCTGCCCGAGTACTACCGCTGGAACCAGTGGTTCTTCGTCCGGATGTTTGAGCGCGGGCTGGCGTATCGCAAAAAGAGCAAGGTGAACTGGTGCCCCGAATGCGCGACAGTGCTGGCCAACGAACAGGTGATCGATGGCCGCTGCTGGCGGCATGAAGACACGCTGGTGGAGCAGCGCGATCTGGAGCAGTGGTTTTTGCGCATCACCAACTATGCGCAGGAACTACTGGACGGCCTGAGCAAGCTGGACGGCTGGCCGGAAAAAGTCCGCACCATGCAGCGCAACTGGATTGGCCGCAGCGAAGGCGCGAAGGTGGAGTTCGCGGTTGCCGCCGTGACGGAAGAGCAGCCGGAAACCGCGCGAGAGCGGATCGAGGAGCGGATCGAGGATGCTCTGGAAAAGTTTCGCGCAGGACGAAAGGTGCTGGCCGCTACGGATGCCGTCGAACTCACGGGAGATAAGGTTGCGGTCTTCACCACGCGCATTGACACCATCTATGGAGCGACCAGCGTTCAGCTTGCGCCCGAGCATCCACTGGTGAAGAAGTTCGCGGCTACAGATCACAGACTTGCAGGGGATGTGGCCGCTCTGCTGGACCAGCAGAAGCAGGCGCGGGAAGCTGGCGACGTGGGCGCGATTGAAAAGCACGGCGTCTTCACGGGACACTACGCGGTGAATCCATTCAACAACGAGCGGCTGCCGATCTGGGTGGCGAACTACATCCTGCTGGACTACGGCACAGGCGCGATCATGTCCGTCCCGGCGCATGACGAGCGCGACTACGAGTTCGCGAAGAAGTATGGGCTGGAGATTCGGATTGTGGTGCTGCCGCGCCGGGCGGATGCCATCCATAGCGAAGAAGACCACGAATCGCTGCTTCCCTACACGACAGAAGACAGCCTGCTGATCAACTCCGGCCAGTTCAACACGCTGAGCAACGAAGAAGCGCAGAAGCGCATGGCCCAGTTCGCCGAAGAAGATGGATTTGGCAAGGCCACGGTTACGTACCGGCTGAAGGACTGGGGCATCAGCCGCCAGCGCTACTGGGGCACGCCGATTCCGATGCTGTATTGCGAGAAGGACGGCATCGTTCCGGTACCCGACGAGCAGTTGCCGGTGCTGCTGCCCGAGAACATCGCGATTACGCAGCAGGGCGGCTCGCCGCTGGGCAAGCTGCCGGAGTTTGTGAATGCCACGTGCCCGAAGTGCGGCGGCCCGGCGCGGCGCGAGACGGATACGATGGACACCTTCGTCGATTCGTCCTGGTACTTCTATCGCTACACGAGCGCGCGCAACGACAAGGCCCCGTTTGACAGCGCGACAGCCGGCTACTGGTTTCCCATTGACCAGTACATTGGCGGAGTGGAGCACGCGATCCTGCACCTGATTTATTCGCGGTTCTGGACGAAGGTAATGCGCGACATGGGGCTGATCAAAAACGATGAGCCCGCCGAGCGGCTGTTCACGCAGGGCATGGTCATCAAGAACGGCGCGAAGATGTCCAAGTCCAAGGGCAATGTGGTTTCGCCCGACGACATGATTGAGCGCTATGGAGCAGACGCCACGCGGGCCTATGCGCTGTTCGCCGCTCCGCCTGACCGCGACCTCGACTGGCAGGAGGACGGCGTTGCCGGAGTGAGCCGCTTCCTGGGTCGCGTGTACCGGTTTGTGATGCGGCACGCGAAAGACGCGAACGGCGCGACCGAGGTGACGGCAACTTCGCAGGCGCTGCAACGCAAGCTGCACCAGACGATTCGGAAAATTACCGAGGACTTTGGCGGGCGCTGGCACTTCAATACCTCCATCGCGGCCATTATGGAACTGGTGAATGAGCTGACCGCAGCCGAACCGGCGATAGCGGCGGGCGAGGTTCCGGACGAGGTGCTGGCGGCAACGCTGCGTGATCTGGTTCTGCTGCTGGCTCCTTTTGCTCCGTATCTGGCGGCCGAGTTGTGGGAACAGATTGGCGGCGAGGGCGATCTGCTGCGCGCTCCGTGGCCCAAGTTTGACGAGGCGCTGGCGCGGGAGGATGAAGTTGAGATTCCGGTGCAGGTGAATGGCAAGCTGCGCTCAGTGCTGCGTGTGCCCGCCGGGGCCGGCGAAAGCGCGCTGCGCGAGGCCGCGCTGGCCGACGAAAAAATCCGTGCGAGCACGGCGGGAAAGAACGTGGTGAAAGTGATTCTGGTTCCCGGCAAGCTGGTGAATCTGGTGGTGAAGTAATGGCACAGCGTGCGCCTGTCCGCGGTACGCAATCGTTTCTAAGCATCATGGGGAGCGTGTGGCGGCGGCCTTCGCTGCTCGGGCTGGAACTGCTGTGGCGCTGGACCTTCGGCGTTCCGCTGCTGGCGGTGCTGGCCTGGGAGGGCTGGCACATCTACTCAGCCGCTGCTCCGCGGTTGGCGGCGACTGGTGCCGGGGACATCTCGCCCCTGGTTTACCCGATGCAGTCAGCGGTCGCGCTGTCGAATGTCTATGACCTTTTGGCTCCGCCCGTCACGCACCTGCTGGCTTGGCTGCTTCCGGTGGCGGTGGTGGCATGGGCGGCGATTTCCGGCATTGGACGCAGCGCGGTGCTGCGGCGCTACGACCGCTCGCTGCCGAGGCGCTGGGGTGCGCTCATTTTGCTGCAACTGCTGCGGGTGGCCTTCTACGGCGGAAGCATTTGGCTGTGGTTCGCGGCGATGCAGTGGTCGGCGCGCGTGACGCTGTGGAGCGGCGAAGGAAATGTGGTCGGCTACTTCGCGCTGGTCATCTTTATTTCGCTGGGAATTTTCACGCTGTGGGCACTGGTAAGCTGGGTGTCGCTGATTGCTCCGGTGCTGGCGCTGGTGGAGCGGCGCAGCGTGGCGTCGAGCCTTTGGCGCAGCTTTCGGCTGGGGCCGCTTACCAGCAAGCTGATCGAAATCAACCTGGCGATGGGCATCATTAAGCTGGCGCTGACGGTGCTGGCCATGGTGTGGTCGGCGACTCCGCTGCCGTTTGAGTCTGTGATGCACGGCAGCTCGCTGTATGCGTGGTGGGCTGTGGGGACGATCCTTTACTGCGTCGCTTCGGACTTCTTCCAGGTGGCGCGGCTGGCCGCGTTCATCGAATTATTGCGGACGTTTCAGCCGGGGGTCCCGGATTCTTCCCAGAAGATTGCGGTTGCAAAGTAAACTGGAATTTAACCCAGACTGCAACTGACTCCCTATGGACACTTCCTCGATCGTCATCCTCGACTTTGGCTCGCAATATACGCAACTGATTGCGCGCCGCATTCGCGAGCAGAACGTCTTCTCTGTCGTCCTTCCCTGCTCCGCGCCGCTCGACGAAATCAAGTCGTACGGACCCGCCGGCATCATCCTTTCCGGAGGTCCTTGCTCCGTTTATGACGCCGACGCTCCGCCCGCCGACGAGCGCGT
>DASTXK010000043.1:0-4403 GCA_035765555.1 Acidobacteriaceae bacterium | reverse complement strand
GCTGCCGCAATTGCCTTGCGGGCCGCCGACATCTTTGCGCTCATACACAGGGCGTTGGCGTGATTCGCGCCGGGGCCTTTGCCGAGTACATTGTTCTGCCCATGAGCAACATCTGGCGCCATGCGCCGGGCATACCGCTGGAAATCGCGGCGATTTTTGATCCGCTCGGCAACGCCGTGCATACGGCTTTGGCGTTCCCAATCCTTGGCGAAGATGTGCTGGTGACGGGAGCCGGACCGATCGGCATCATGGCGGCGGCGGTGGCCAAACACGCCGCGGCGCGCCATGTCGTCATCACCGATCTCAATCCCTACCGGCTGGAGCTTGCGCGCAACGCCGCCGGAGTGACCAGGGCAATTGATCCACGCGAGACGACTCTGACCAAAGTGCAGGAGCAGCTTGGCATGCAGGAGGGCTTCGATGTGGGATTTGAAATGTCCGGCAACCCACATGCTTTCCGCGACATGCTCGCCAATCTAAGCCACGGCGCCAAGGTGGCGATGCTCGGCATTCCCTCGCCCTCGGAAATGAGCATCGACTGGGCAAAGGTGATTTTCAACCAATACACCATCCGGGGCATTTACGGCCGCAAAATGTACGATACCTGGTACAAGATGACGGTGATGCTCGAGTCCGGACTGGATATTCAGAAAGTCATCACGCATCGGCTGGCATGGAATGAGTTTGAGCAGGGGTTTGAGGCAATGCGTTCAGGGAATTCAGGTAAAGTTGTTCTTGATTGGCGAACGCTCGCGTGATGCATCGCCCATCAACTTGCCGGCACCCGTGCATTCAAAGTTGCACGACGACTGGCACCGGAAGCCGCATTTTCACAGTCCTTGGTGCAACTTTGCTGAAAGAAAATTTTTGGCGAAGAAACCACTCCAGAACCAGACCCCGATTGTGCTAGTATCGGCAACGTTCACTTGAGATTTTTTCTGAGGCTTCGCGGCTGATAACCGATCAACCGATGCTCAGGAGGCATTTCCACTCCGGAGCACCTTTCAGGCAAGCTCGTTGACACATTCCCGATAGCGGGGAATTTGTCGGCACCCGGCGAACCTGCTGATCCGGCCTTTTCCCGCGAGCTTCAGTAAGGAAGCCGCATGTCTTTCGCCGCAACACCCGCTACAGTGCTCAACCCCTGGGTGCGCATTCTCGGGGCGCTCGAAAAGAAGATCAATCGTCAGTCGTTTGACACCTGGCTCAAGCCCACGCGCTTCAGTCACGCCAAAGACCGGATGCTGTACGTGCGCATTCCCACGCCTGAGTTTCAGCACATCGGGGAGCGGTACACGGACCTGATTCAGGAGGCGATCGATAATCTTCAGCTCGAGTTTGATGACGTGACGTTCGTTACAGCCGAGGAAGATCCGACGCTGGCCCGCATTCGCGAAGACGGCGGCTTTGCGCCCGTCCCCACCCACGCGCCAAATGCTCCCGCCAACGGCTCACGAGGACTGACTGCCCGTCCGGTACAGCCTGCGGGCGGCCCGCAACAGTCGAGATTCGACTGGTCCACGGCGGCGCAGTTGAATCCGCGCTACACCTTCGATGCGTTCGTGATTGGCTCCGGAAATCAATTCGCGCGCGCCGCGGCTGAGGCTGTGGCCGAGCGTCCGTCGAAGGCCTACAACCCGCTGTTCCTCTATGGCGGAGCGGGAATGGGCAAGACCCACCTGATGCACGCCATCGGGCATGAAGTAAAACGGCGTCAGCCAGGCTTTTCCATCAGCTATGTCTCGGCGGAGAAATTCACCAACGAAATGATCAACTCGGTCCGCAACGACCGCATGACGGGCTTCCGCGACAAGTTCCGCTCGGTCGATCTGCTGCTCATTGATGACATTCAGTTCATCTCCCAGAAAGAGCGCACGCAGGAGGAGTTCTTCCACACCTTCAACTCCCTCCACGAGAACATGAAGCAGATCGTCATCGCCTCGGACCGCCCACCAAAGGAGCTCGCCGAGATCGAAGACCGCCTGCGCTCGCGCTTCGAGTGGGGACTGATCGCCGACATTCAACCGCCCGACCTTGAAACCAAAGTCGCAATTCTACAGAAGAAGGCCGAGAGCGAACACGTCATCATCCCCACCGATGTCGCGTTGTTCATCGCCTCGAATGTCCGCACTAACGTGCGCGAGCTTGAGGGCGCGCTCACCCGGCTTTTCGCCTGGTCGAGCCTCAACGGAGTGGAGATCACGCTTCCAACCGCGCAGCAGTGCCTGAAACAATTCATTGATACACAGGTGCGCAAGATCACGATCGAGGCCATCCAGCGCGCCGTCGCCGAGCAGTTCGGCATGAGGGTCACGGAACTTAAGCAGAAAAACAATTCCCGCGCCGTGGTCGTGCCCCGCCAGATCGCAATGTATCTGGCCAAGCAGATGACCGAGGCCTCGCTGCCCGAAATCGGACGCCAGTTTGGCGGCAAGCACCACACCACAGTGATGCACTCCATCGCCAAAATCGATGAGCAGCGCCGCACAGACAAGAGCTTGAACAGCACCGTGAATAAGCTGCAGGAGACGCTGAACGGTTAGCGCAGAATACTAATTCAGCTCGCAATATAGACGTCGCGCCGCACCCATTCTGGGCTCGTAAGCTGCTCCAGCATAAATTTCGCCACATCCGCGCGGGGAATCGTCACTCCATTTGCCGGCAAGGCCTCGCCGTCGATCCGAACCTGGCCCCTTCCCGCAGTGTTCAGCAGTCGCGGAGGCTGCACAATCGTCCATTCCGTGTCGCTGGCCCGCACCATTTTCTGCATCTCGGTTTGGGATTCAAACGGCTTGCGCAGCAGCGTCGCCTTCACCAGCCGGAAGATGCCTCGCTTGATCGGCCCGAGCCTCTCCTCCGCTTTTGGCATGGTGCCCGAGGCTCCCGTCACAATCAGCCTGCGCACGCCGTGCTGCTTCATTCCAGCCAAAATATGCCCCATTGAGCGCGGCAACAGCACGTTGTCATTCAGTGACCGCGAACCCAACGCCGTAATCACCGATTCCTGCCCGGCAATCGCGCCTGCCACCGACTCGGCATCCAGCGCGTTGCCCTTCACCACGCGCAACTGCACCCGCAATGCCAGCTTCGTGGGATTCCGCGCCAGGGCCGTCACCTCGTGACCCGCCGCTAATGCCTGCTTCACCAGCTCCTGGCCCGTCGCTCCCGTTGCTCCAAAAATCACAATCTTCATCGCGGCGATCCCTCCCCGGCAGAATTTGCAGCCAGTGTACCCCCAGCCTGCAAGCCTTCGCTCAAGCGTGGAAACTTCGGATAACACCGTCTCTGTTGAAAGTTGGTGCTTTGGCGATTCGCGCCAATTACGCTCCAAACCACGCTTTCCACCATGGCCGCTTGCCTTTCCACATGGTTTTACCGCCCTCGTGTGGAGAAGAAGGACAAGCCGGGGCGTTTCTCTGGGGATGAATCCAGTCTTCCCGCTTATTAAATTTCCAGCTCCTCGTTTTCTAAAACGCGGCCGTTGCTGGAACGCGCTCCAGGGGCGGTTTTGCCTCCGCTTTCCACTTTTCCGCCGCAAACGACTACGGCGGCTGGATAAATAACTATTTAAAAAGCTTCTTAACAGCCGTCTCGCCCGCGCTTTCGTGTGAGCCAATCCGTCCCCTTCGCGCTCGGTCGCCCTGACGCCAAAATCGCTCGTTTTTCCGAGATTTAGCCTTGTTTTCCAGAACCCACAATGCCCGCTTTCTTACTACAATGGAGGCGGAATGCGCCAATCCCATTTCCCTGATGCGAGGTTTCGCTACTGGGTGATACAGTGGGCCAAAGCGCACCTTGGGGGTCAGTCATGCCGAGTCTCGATCTGGAACAGGAAAAGTCGTCACAAGCCGCCGCGCACGGTTCAGCGCTGGAAATTAGCATCAGCCGGCAGGACTTGTTGCGTGAGTTGACCGCCACGCAAAGCGTCGTCGAGCGCAAGACCACCATCCCCATCCTGTCGAATTTTCTGGTCGAGGCTGAAGATGGCCGCATCAACATCACAGCCACTGATCTAGACCAGAGCATCCGCACCTCCGCTGAAGCCAAGGTCAAGAAGCCCGGCGCCTGCACCATTCCCGCGCGCAAGCTTTACGACTACATCAAGCTGCTGTCCGATGGAGACATCTCCATCAAGTCAATGGAGAACCATTGGGTGCAGATTCGCTCCGGCCGGTCCAATACCAAGATGGTCGGCATGGCCCGAGCCAACTTTCCGCAGGTCCCCGATTTCCCCGACGCCAGCATTACAAGCATCCCCGCGGCCTCACTTCTAAACCTGATAGCTAAGACAATTTTCGCCATTTCCAATGAAGAGTCGCGCTACACCTTGAATGGCGCGCTGCTGATCCTCAAGGCGGAATCTATCGCCATGGTCGCAACCGACGGCCATCGCCTCGCGCACA
>DASTXK010000042.1:0-6609 GCA_035765555.1 Acidobacteriaceae bacterium | reverse complement strand
TCAGCGTGGTCCGGGATTTTGTAGGGCACGGCATTGGGACGAAGCTGCATGAGGACCCGCAGGTTCCGAACTTTGGACGGCGCGGGCAGGGCCCGAAGTTGCGCGAAGGAATGGTCATCGCGATTGAGCCGATGGTGAACGCGGGCGCTCCGGATGTGCAGGTGTTGAGCGACGGCTGGACGGCGGTGACGCAGGATGGAAGCCTGAGCGCGCATTTCGAGCACACGGTCGCGGTCACGGCAAAGGGCGCGGAGATTTTGACGCAGTAGGGTTGTTTAGCCGGGCAGCAGAGAGCCGGCGGATCGGGACAAGGATTGTCGAAGGAAGACGCGATTGAGGTAATGGCGACGGTGGTGGAAACGCTGCCCAACGCCATGTTCAAGGTGGAGCTTGAGAACAAGCACCAGGTGCTGGCGCATGTCTCGGGCCGGATGAGAAAGAACTTCATCCGCATCCTTCCGGGAGATCGCGTGGCGATTGAGTTAAGTCCGTATGATCTTTCGCGCGGGCGGATCGTGTATCGGTATAAGTAGCGCAGACAGGGTAAAGGGAAAAGGGTAAAGGGAAATGAAGGTTCGTGCATCGGTAAAGAAAATTTGTGACAAGTGCAAGGTCATTCACCGCCGCGGGGTGGTGCGGGTGATTTGCGAGAACTCAAAGCACAAGCAGCGCCAGGGATAAGAGTTCACAGTTATCAGTTGACAGTCCCCAGTTGCTGGAGACGCCAACTGGAAACTGAGAACTGGCAATGGCAACTGAACAGGAACCACGCCTTCGGGCAAGGGGCTAGTTAGCCGCAGAAAGGCTTGCGATGAACCCCGGTTCCAAAGAGCAGGGGAAAGAGTAAAGGGGAAAGGGTAAGAAGACCACCTCTGAACTTCTTGATTCTGCAAAACGCCGGTGATGGGCCGGCATAACCGCTCCCGGAGGTGAAGCTTCCGGCGAGCAACTGAAGGAAACGAGCATGGCACGTATAGCCGGCGTCGATTTGCCCCGCAACAAGCAGGCGCGGATCGGGCTTACTTACATCTACGGGATCGGCAACCCGCGCGCGCTTCGGATCCTGACTTCCGCGAATGTTGATCCATTCAAGAAGGTCCAGGATTTGGGCGAGGACGAGGTGAACCGCATCCGCCAGATCATTGAGAACGAAGGAGACGTTGAAGGCGACCTTCGTAAAGATACTGGCATGAACATCAAGCGACTGATTGATATTCAGTCCTACCGTGGGCTGCGTCACCGCCGCAGTCTTCCGACGCGCGGCCAGCGCACGCATACGAATGCGCGCACGCGCAAGGGCCCGCGTAAGGGCACGGTAGCCAACAAGAAGAAAGCGACGGCGAAGACCTAATGGCAAAAGCACAGCAGGGCGCCGGAAAGGCCGCCAAGAACAAGAAGTTCAAGAAACGCGAACGCAAGAATGTGCCCTACGGATTGGTGTACATTCAGGCTTCGTTCAACAACACCATCGTGACCATTACGGACGCGCAGGGCAACACGATTTCGTGGAAGAGCTCGGGATCGCTGGGCTTTCGCGGGTCGCGTAAAGGCACTCCTTTCGCGGCGCAGCAGGCGGCGATCAACGCGGCCAACCAGGCGCGGGACCACGGTCTTCGCTCGGTGGACGTGCGGGTGAGCGGGCCGGGCTCGGGACGCGAATCGGCAGTGCGTGCGCTGGCTGCGGCGGGGATTGACGTTCGGTCGATCCGCGACGTGACGCCGATTCCGCACAATGGCTGCAGGCCTCCGAAGCGGCGCAGGGTGTAAGGAAGTAAAGGCAGCTTTTAGCTACTAGCTTCTGGCTTTTAGCTAGAGTGGTGGCAGGGAAAGCTGTAGAATTAAGGAACGTAGTCGGTTGAGTTCGGCTCCATTCCTGAGAATAATCAGGCTAGAAGCTAATGGCTAAAAGCTAGTAGCTGTTTTCCGGACCGGGAGGAAGCGCAAGCCAGCGCGTAAACCGGTCGGCCTCTGAAGTTAAGAACCGTCCGCGGCGCCATGCCGGGACAAGGAGAAGAGATTTGGCACGTTATACAGGAGCAGTCTGCCGTCTTTGCCGTCGCGAAGGCATGAAGCTTTTTCTGAAAGGGGCGAAGTGTTTCACCGATAAATGCCCCATTGAGAAGCGCAACTTCGCGCCCGGCCAGCATGGCCGCGACCGCAAGGCCAAGATTGTTGGCTACGGCTTGCAGCTTCGCGAAAAGCAGAAGGCGAAGCGTATTTATTTTGCCCTTGAAGGGCAGTTCCGCGCCTATTACGAGAAGGCGTCGCGGGCGCAGGGCGTCACGGGCGAGTTGCTGTTGCAGCAATTGGAGCGGCGTCTGGACAACGTGGCCTTCCGGTTGGGCTTTGCCAGTTCGCGCCGTCAGGCACGGCAGATTGTTCGCCACGGACACGTGGAAGTGAATGGCCGCAAGGTGAACATTCCTTCCTATCAGGTGGGCGTGGGCGATGAGATCAAGGTGCGTCCGAACTCGGCGAAGCTGACCGTGATTGAAGCGTCGCGCGAGTTTGCGAGCCATCAGCAGACTCCGGCATGGCTGACGGTGGATGCGGAGAATTTGTCGGGGAGGGTTGTGGCTTTGCCAAAGCGCGAAGACGTGAACCTGCCGGTGAACGAGCAGTTGATTGTGGAACTGTACAGCAAGTAGGACTGGCCGTCCAGGCACACGCGCCTTCGGCGCCAGTCAGATGAAGGTTTGTGGTCTCCCACCCTTCGCGCAAAAAACGCGCGAAAAGTGGGGCACCCAGGGTTGTAGTTAGTAAGGTAAGTCAAACTTAACGAACAGGAGAATCGGGCGCAGCCGTTGCAAAATGCTTCGCGGCGTTTGCTGCGCAGAGAGGTGATATCGATATGCTTTGGAGAGGATTTCAAAAACCCAAGCGTCTGGCGGTTGACGCGGAGACGCTCACGGAAAAATACGGGAAGTTCAGCGCGCAGCCATTTGAGCGCGGCTTCGGAACCACGATCGGCAATGCGCTGCGGCGCACGTTGCTGTCTTCGATTGAAGGCGCGGCGGTCACGGCAGTGAAGATTGAGGGCGTTCTGCACGAGTTCCAGTCGATTACTGGAGTCGTTGAGGATGCGACCGACATCATCCTGAACCTGAAGCAGATTCCGTTCAAGCTGAACGGGGAGGGTCCGAAGGCGCTGTATCTGCGCGTGGACCAGCCGGGCGTTGTGACCTCAGGGCAGATTGAAGCCGATGGGGACGTGGAGATTCTCGACAAGGAAATTTATATCGCCACGGTCAGCGAGGGCGGCAAGCTGGACATGGAAATGCGTCTGAAGCGCGGGCGCGGCTACGTTTCGGCTGACAAGAACTTCGACGCCGACTTGGGCATCGGGTTTATCCCGGTTGATTCGGTCCACTCACCGGTCCGCAAGGTGAACTATCTAGTGGAAGCGGCGCGTCTGGGGCAGATCACCGATTTCGACAAGCTCACGCTCGAGGTGTGGACGAACGGAACGGTGCTTCCGGCGGACGCAGTAGGGCTGGCCGCAAAGCTGCTGAAGGACCACATGAGCATCTTTATCAATTTCGAGGAAGAGATTGAGACGGATGCCGGCATGGACGACGGGCGCGGGCTGCTGCGGAATGACAACCTGAACCGCTCGGTGGAAGAGCTGGAGTTGAGCGTTCGCAGCTACAACTGCCTGAAGAACGCGAACATTCAGACGATTGGCGAGCTGATTCAGAAGACCGAAGCCGAGATGCTGAAGACGAAGAACTTCGGCCGCAAGTCGCTGAATGAGATCAAGGAAATTCTGGCGCAGATGGGGCTTTCGCTGGGGATGAAGATTGACGAGCACGGCAACGCGGTGCCCGGACCCACTTCGATTCTTCCGGCGGCGGCGCTGGCTGCCAGCTACGGCGGGTACGACGAGGACGAGGAAGAAGACGAACTCGAAGGCGACGCCGCGGCACGGAACGAAACAGAGAACTTTTAAAGGCAGGGTGAAAGGGAAAGGGTACAGGGGAAAGAAAACCATGTACCCCGCCTCTTTCGATCCGCCCAACTTGAATTTTAGATAGAGAGATTTGCCATGCGTCATCGCAATGCAGGATACAAACTGGGACGGAACACCAGCCATCGCCGCGCTCTGCTGCGCAACCTGGTCACGTCGATTGTGCTTGAGGACCGGGTGGAGACGACCGTCGCCAAGGCCAAGGCAGCGCGCCCTCATGTTGAGAAACTCATCACGCTGGGCAAGCGGGGCGACCTGCACGCGCGGCGTCAGGCATTGGCCTATTTGCAGACCCGCGAAGCGGTGACGCGGCTGTTTGACACGGTCGCGCCGCGCTACGGCGACCGCCAGGGCGGCTATCTGCGGATCATCCGCTCGGGTTTTCAGCGTGGAGACGGCGCGGAGAAGGCGTTCATCGAGTTGCTGGGAGCGGAACAGCTTCTGGATGAGAAGCGCCAGAAGCGCGCGGAAGCTCGGGCGAAGCGCCGCGAGGAGATGCAGAAGCAGCTCGAAGAGCAGCAGCCGCCTGAAGGCGGCGAGCAGGCGTCGTAAGGGCTTTTCAAACGAAAGGCAAAGGGCTGGATCCCGGTGGGGTCCGGCCCATTTATTTTAAGCGGCGCCTGTGTCAGGGGTGAGCACGCGGTCCCCATGCGAGGCGGAAGTTCCGGGGAAACGGCACGGGGCGCCGCGCGTGGAAGCGCCCCGATGTTTCTAGAAGTGGTAGGCGATGCCGATGACCGGATCGCTGACATTGAAGTAGCGGCCTGTGCTGAAGTCGTTAACTCCAAAGGTCGGGGTCTTGATGATGAAGGCGCGGTATTCGGCGCGGATGTCAAAGCTGGGACTGATTTCGTACGCGAAGCCGACGCCGTAGAGCGCGCCCACATTCGTATTTCGCGAAAGGTACAGGAGGTTGGTGTGCTCATCGTCAATCGGGCTGTAAATGTATCCGCCGATGCCAGCCTCAACGAAGGGGTTCCAGTTGCCGAGAACGAAGCTGCGGACGTATGCGCCTGAGATTTCCTGGAACCGTGTATGCACCATCACGTTATTGGTCTGGTTGTAGAAGTGCAGGTGCTGCTGCGCGTACTGGTAGTTCAATTCGAGGCCACTGCGCGGCGTGAGCAGGTAGCGGTAGCTGATGAGAACGCCTTTACCCGGATTGTTATGTAGATGGGCGCCGCGTCCGACGATGGCGGGGGGAAACAGGCCCGACCCGCTTACGCTGATGTCCTGACGGCTTTCCTGACCAAAGGCCGTGATCGTAACGAGGGGCAACAGCAGCAACAACAAAAGACTTTTCTTCATTCGTTCGTGAACCTCTTGCCCGTCGCAGCGGGCGCAAAAACCCTTCGGGTGTGTCAATTTATGGAGCCAGCCTGCGACAGGCGGTCCACTCCCGCAATTGTACAGGGACTGGCCATCCAGGGCACAGGGCGCAGGGTCCAGAAAAACAACGATCAGAGATCAGGCGCAGGAGTGCGGGAGGCTGCCGGGCGCGCATCCCGGCGGAAACTGAAGGGCGCGCCGCGTTCGGCGGCGGTGGCCTTGACGCATTTGAGGAAAGCCTGGGCGGCGTGAGAGAGCGCGGCGGTGCGGCGGTGGATGAGCAGAAGCTGGCGGTCGATGCGCAGCTCGGGCACCTGTACCTGGACAAGCTCGCCGCGAGCGAGTTCGTCGCGGACAGTGAGGCCGGGTACGAGCGCCACTCCGTTGCCCATGGCGACGAAGCGCTTGATGGCCTCGATGCTGGGCATTTCAAATTTAATGTTGAGCGGCGTTTTGTGCTGCTGGAAGAGAGCAATGACGCGGCGGCGCAGAGGCGAGGCGACGTTGTGGGCGATGAAGTCCTCGGAGCCGAGATCGCGAATGGCGACCTTCTTTCGGCGCGCGAAGGGGTGGCTGGGAGCGACGATGAAGGCGACGGAGTCCGTATAGACACTGATGGAGCGGAGCTGCGGTTCTTCCGGAGGGAAGGTGACGATGCCGAGCTCGACGTTGCGGCCCGCGACATGCTCAGGGATGCGGCTGGCCAGCGTGCGCTGCACCATGACGCCGATTTGCGGGAACTGACGGCGGAAGCGGTCGAGCACGGGGAGCAGGTAGAGGCAGGTGTATTCGTTGGCGGCCATCTGGAGGTGTCCGCGCTCGAGGGAGCGAAGTTCCTGCAAGGCGGCGGAGGCTTCGCCGCGCAGCTTGAGCAAGCGTTCGGCGTATTCGCGGAGCAACTCTCCGGCGGCAGTGAGGGTGCCTTCGCGGGAGGCGCGCTCAAAGAGCACCTCGCCGATTTCGTCCTCAAGGCGGCGGATGGTGTGGCTGACGGCGGGCTGGGTCCGGCGCAGGCGCGAGGCGGCACGCGAGAAGCCGCGTTCTTCAATGACGGCGAGAAAGGTTTCGAGCTGGGAGATGTCCATGATCGAGGTGGCGGGCCAGTTTACCGCCATGTTCGGCATCATAAACGATATCTATCGATTCGGTAAAAATTATAAATTTGAATTATGGATGGTCTTTTGAAAGACTGGAGAAGTCCGCAGGGAAATGCAGGAGATGCCTATGGCCAACGACCGCGTACATTTTTTTGACACCACGCTCCGGGACGGCGAGCAGTCGCCGGGGTGCAGCATGACGCAGCACGAGAAGCT
>DASTXK010000041.1:0-6376 GCA_035765555.1 Acidobacteriaceae bacterium | reverse complement strand
GTTCGCCCAGCTTGTTCAAGGCCTGCATCCAAACTGCGAGCAGCTAACCGGGATGACGCCGTTGTCGACACGAATGACTAAAGCAACTGCGGTATTTACAAACAGAGAAACAATTGATTTTTCGGACGGAAGGGGCTGCCGGAGAACATTCTCTGCTGGCTTTAGTTCGCAAGAATCTGCATATTTGCCCGTAAAGCTACCGGAAGTTCGAATCCACCCTCTAAATTGTTGATAATAGATGACTTAATGGCGGAGAGGGAGGGATTCGAACCCCCGGTAGCCTTTCGACTACGCCTGATTTCGAGTCAGGTGCATTCAACCGGACTCTGCCACCTCTCCGACTTTGTTTACAACAACTTACAGCATACCCTCATTGTATCATTTGCCCACTGTGCCGTGAATTGTGCCGTAGCCGGTCAATCACTACGCCGATGATTTGCACGGCTCCATCAATGAAAATCATGCGAGCGCACCTCCACCGCTTTACTCGAAAGAGATGTGAGGCGAGTCGCCTTAACATGAATCACGCTGTCCTGATTCTGCAAGAACCCTTCCACGAGCAGGAAACGGCTGCGCGTGACTGTCAATCGGTCGCGGTCATATAAATCAGGCGTGATGATGACGTTGGCGATGCCGGTTTCATCTTCCATCGACAGAAAAATGAATCCTTTCGCCGTCCCCGGGCGCTGGCGGGCAATAATGCAACCGGCGGTGCGCACAAATTCTCCATCCTTCCGCTCTTTCAGCTCGTGGGCGGATAAAACCCGCTGACCATTTAGTTCTTCCCGGCGATAGTACATGGGGTGCTTGCCAACGGTGAGACCTGTGCCCGCGTAGTCCGCAACCAGCCGCTCTTCGGTGTTCATCTGATGGAGCGGCGGCGCCTCCGAGTCATCGAGTAATTCCAGGCTCTCTCGAAGCAGCGGACCTTCAAGCTTCCCGGCGCGTTCCACCTGCCAGAGCGCGTCTCGCCGATGCTCAATTCCACCCAGCTTGTTGAGCGCGCCGATTCGGGCAAGGAGCGTCAACTCCTTCTTATCGAGCATGGGAACGCGCAGCGCTAGGTCATCCGTGGAACAAAAGACACCGCGCGCCGCCCGGGACGCAACGAGCGCCTCCGCGGCTTTCTTCCGCAGGCCTTTTGCATAACCGAGCCCCATGCGCAGCGACAGCAAACCGTTCGGCTCATGCTCCATCGTGCAGGACCAATCGGAAACTTGTACGTCAATTGGCTTAACACGCAGCCCGTGCCGCTGTGCATCTTTCACCAGAACAGCGGGCGCGTAGAAGCCCATTGGCTGATTATTCAGAATGGCGCAGGTAAACGCAGCCAGATACTTCACCTTAAAGTACGCCGAGGCGTAGGCGATCAGCGCGAAGCTGGCCGCGTGCGATTCCGGAAACCCATACAGCGCGAACGAACTTATCTGCTGCACAATGTTCTCCTGCGTCGCGGCATCAATCCCATTCGCCGTCATTCCCGCGCGCAGCCTGCCTTCAAGGTTCTTCATCCTCTCCCACGACCGCCGCATTCCCACAGCGCGACGCAGTTCTTCGGCTTCCGCTCCGGTAAAGTTGGCGACGGTCATGGCAATGCGCAGCAGTTGCTCCTGAAAGAGCGGCACGCCCAGCGTGCGCTTCAATACCGGTTCGAGTAGGGGATGCGGATACGTCACCGGCTCCTTCTTCTGGCGTCGCCGCATGTAGGGATGCATCATTTTTCCGACGATGGGGCCGGGCCGAATGATCGCCACCTGAACCACAAGATCGTAGAAGCGAGTTGGATTGTTGCGCGGCAGGGACGCCATCTGCGCGCGGCTCTCCACCTGGAACATCCCCACGGTGTCCGCCCGCTGCAGCGTCCGATATACCTCATCGTCTTCCGGAAGCTGCGCCAGATCGACCGGCTCGCCGTAGTGCTGAGGAATTAATTCCAGGCAATCCTTGAGAACGGCCATCATGCCCAATCCAAGCAGATCGACTTTAATGATGCCCATATCCGCGCAGTCTTCCTTGTCCCACTGAATGACGGTTCGGCCCGGCATCGAGGCCCGCTCCAGAGGGACCACTTTATTCAGTTGCCCTTGGCAGATCACCATGCCGCCGGAGTGCTGCCCCAGATGACGCGGCAGGTCCTGAATCCGCATACACAGCTCAAGATATTTCCCAATGCGCGGATGCTTCACATCGAACCCGGCATTTTGAAAAGAATGCGCCATCGTGTCGGTCTTGCCGCGCCACTCCCACTGGCCCACAAGGCTCGACAGCCGCCCCAGCGAATCGGGATCAAAGCCCAGCGCTTTGCCCACCTCACGCGCCGCGGATTTGCCGCGATAGGTGATGACGTTGGCCGTCATGGCCGCGCCCAGTTCACCATAGCGCCGGTAGACATACTGAATCGCCTGTTCGCGCTTGTCCTCCGAAGGCAGATCAAGATCAATGTCCGGCCACTCGCCCCGGCTCTCGCTCAAAAAACGCTCGAAGAGAAGCTCCATTCCGACCGGATCGATGGCCGTAATTTCGAGCGCGTAACACACAGCCGAATTTGCCGCGCTGCCGCGCCCCTGAATCAGAATGTCATTTCGCTTGCAGTACTGAACGATGTCCCAGACGATCAGGAAGTACCCGGCGAAGCCCAGCTTCTGAATCAACGCCAGTTCGTGCTCAACCTGCTTCTTCGCCCGCTCCAGCAACGCACGGTCGTTTTTTGGACCGTAGCGGCGCATCACGCCTTCCGCAACGCGCTTACGCAGAAAGCTGTCTATCGTCTCACCGTCCGGAACGGGGTAGCGCGGAAACTCATAGCCGAGATCGTCAAGCTGAAATGCGAGCCGTGCGGACAACTCGCTGGTATTGGCGACCGCATCCGGCACATCGCGGAAGAGCTGGGCCATCGCACGAGCCGAGCGCAGATAGCGCTGGCTGTTGACTGAAAGCAGGCGTCCCGCATGGTCGAGCTGCGTGTGGTGCCGAATCGCGGTAAAGAGGTCCAGCACCTCACGGTCATAGGCTGTCGCATAGCGAACTCCGTTCGTTGCCAGCACCGGCAGGTTCAGCGAGTGGGCGATTCTGATGGCAGCCTGGTTGCGCCATTCCTCCTCGCGCTCGCAGTGGCGCTGAACTTCGACATAAACATTTTTAGGGCCGAAAACCCGCACCAGCTTTTCGACGACTCCGTGGCCAGCTTCTTCACCGCCGTTCGCCAGCGCCGCCGCCAACGGGCCTTCGTCTCCTCCGGTCAGGCAGACGAGCCCCGGCGCATACTGCTCAACATCATCCCACGCCGCCGCGCCCTCGGCTTTCATCGTTTCCCGCATCTTGAATTGCGTAATGAGTTGGCACAAATTCTGATACCCAGGCCGCGATTCGCAAAGCAGCGGCAGCCGTGCCGGCATAGAAACCTGCTGATGCGGCAGCCATGCGGGCGGCGTCAACCTCGGCCCAAAGTCTGACACGGCAATCTCCGCGCCAACGTGAGCACGGATGCCGTTCCGCATGGCGCTGGTATGGAAGCGAGCCGAGCCATACACGCCGTTCAAGTCGAGCAGCGCCATCGCGGGCATTTCGAGTCCGACCGCGCGCTCAATCAACCCTTCCGGCTGCGATGCCCCTTCCAAAAAACTGAAGGCGCTGGCGGCGTGGAGTTCAACATAACGCTCAGTCATAGAGCGCCTCCATCTGCCATGCGCCCGTCGCCAAATCATGCATGAGACAGCCGCAGAGAAATGTGCCATCCTGTGCGCGCGCGACAACATCCCACTGCTGCACGCCCCAAAGCCCCGGAGACCACCAGTCCCCATTGATGCGCCAGGGCCCATAGGCGCTCTCTACGTTGTACCGCTTTGCGCGAAACGTAAACGACACCGGCCGCGTATCGCGCAGCATTACTGGAACACGCTCCGGTGGGCGGATCTGCCGCATGGCCGGACCAGAACGCGCCTGAGGTAATTTCAATTCCGCCGGCCCCAATGAAGCCGTGAACGGCTCCATGCGGAAAGCATCCGGCCGATGCGAGTCCTTGAGCACTGCGCGCCCCACGCAGTCCTCGCCAACAATGGCGCGGATGCGGGCCAGTGTGACATCGAGCCGCGCCGGCTCCGGCAACTGCGGGGAAAACAGACCAAGCTGCACTTTGCTCGTGCTGCCCGGCTCCGCTGCGATTGTGACGCCCACAATGGCCGCGCCAGGCGGATGCGCCTCCAGGTCAAGGTGCAGCAGCTTCAACCAGAGGTGACGGTCATTGCTCGGCAGCGCGGGGCGAACTGTGCGCGTGCGCGACTCACCGCCATCGAGAAGCAGCGTAATGGCGACGGAAGCCAGCGCGAGCGACCGTGCTGTAGCACGAAGAATGAGCTGGTCCAGCATCACGCCAATCACGAACAGCAGCGAATCGAGAAGTTCTACCGGAGTATCCAGTTCCATCCGCTCTTCGAGCGAAAAAGTGGGTTCAACCGGCCTGAAGAGATGCGGCAATTCTCCCCGCGCCAGTTGCCGCAGCCGTTTTCCTTCCTGCCCCAGGCGGGCAATCAGTGATGTTTCCGGCAACTCCGCCAACATGCCCAGCGTGCGGATCCCCCACAGAGAAAAGGTCTGCGCGCGCTCCTCGCTCAAATCGAGCACCGTGAGCGGCAGAGGCGCCAGGGCTGCGCCCTCTTCGCCTGTCTGAATCACCATTACTTTTCCGGAATTCCCGCGCGCCAGGCACACCGCCGCATAAAAATTGCGGCTCACCGCGACCGAAGCTGCAATTCCCAACGCGCGCACGCGCTCCCGCATCTGCCGGGCCAGAACCATCGGCGGCCCAAACAGCTTTTCCGTCCCGGCAATGTCAACTACGCAGCAGAAAGCATCCTCCGCGTTGCAATCTTCCACGCGCGGCGAGAATATTCCCGCGCATTCCAGCAACGCCGACTGTGCCGCCGATTCTTCCGCGCGAGCCCGGACGAGCACCGTTGCCGCTGGAAATGTTTCGATCTCCACGCGCGTCATTCCATGCTCAATGCCGAGCAGGCGCGCCTTGGCATTGCACGAGCACGCCTCTTCGAGCGGCGGCTCGCCATCCATCACGACGAATGGCTTTTCTTGTAGCTCGGGACGCAGGCGCAGCATCGCCTGCGCGGGAAACTCCTTTGCAAAAATGCAGGCATAAAGCGGAGCGGGTGTCATCGGCCACCTGCCCAGGCAGCCCGGCTCCGCCACTCGGCTGCTCTTACGCCTTGTGGCGGCTTTCGCATCGGAACAACATTGGCCGCAACAGGCGCGAACCGCTCACGATTCACCGCAACGGAATATCGAGCGCCGGTGAAGACTGTCCTCTCATCGCACAGCGCAGTTCCCGCATTGAAGCGCAGCACCAGCCCGGCGCTGCTCTTTGCGCAGGCGTGCTGCGTCAGCAGCAGGATGCTGGCCTGGGTTCGCTCCGCCGAGGCACGATAACGGAACCACGTCGCCAGCGGCACGCGCGAGGCGTATTCCGGCGCAATGCTGCCCATGTCCAGCACAATCGCGTTGAAGCCGCCCGCCTGCAGCAGCAGATCGACCGCGCGCAACGCCTGTTCGATTCGCGCCCACGGCTTGGCTTGTTTCCGGCAATTCGGCTTCGGAGAGGAATGCCCCGGCTCAGCCGCCGCTTTTGCGCCTCGATCGCGCCACTGGGGTTCGGTGCGTCCCGGCCCGGAGAACAAATCCGGAATGGCATCCGACAGCCCTTGCATCTCGGTCCTCGGATGAGGTCCAAATCCCCCGCCATGCAGGCCCTTCGTCACCGGAGGAGGAATAAAGCATTTCTCCGGAAGCTCGAATCGCTTTGCCGGCTGTTGCTCCGGGTTGATTACGCCGCACCGCACCCAGAGCAGCCGCGACAAATCCACTCCCATGGCCGCCGCCGACTCTGGCTGGAGGCAGTCTGTTGCATCCACCCATGCGCACACTTTGCCCGCCGCAGTCGCCTGCGCCAGAAACGACAACGCCAGCCCCGTTCGACCAGAACATTCCGGCCCCGTCATTTCGGTGATCGTGCCCATGGGAAGGCCGCCCGCCAGAGCCTCATCCACTGCGGAAATCCCCGTCGGACTCACCGGGCGAACGATTCGCGGCTGAGGAGTCAGCGCGGAGGGGATACGTTCTGCGAGGGCAGCTTCAATGCGTTGACGGATTGCGGAGGCAGAAGGCATGGCACGGAAACCGTGTTCGCCTTATGTTCGCCTATCCATGGGTTGGAATGTCAACCGGCCCTTGCACCGATACTTATGCAATGCTCCCTAATCGGCAGGAAACAAGTTACATAAAATTTCTAACGGGAGATCACTTCGCAACCGGGCCTGTCGATTTACGGATAACCAGCCTCGGATACACGGCGGCGCAGGGGGTCTGCTTT
>DASTXK010000040.1:0-13653 GCA_035765555.1 Acidobacteriaceae bacterium | reverse complement strand
TGTCGTGGAGCTTTCCCGCGGACGGCTTGCCAATGCCCATGTTGCGATCCATCGCCGCTACCAGGACGACCCCGAAATTGAGTGCCTTGCCGGAGACCTCCGCCAGGTCTTTGCCAACCTCATCTCCAACTCGCTGGACGCCATGGGCGCATCCGGCGGCTCGCTGGTCATCCGCCTTCGCCGGGCTCGCGGCTGGCGCGCTCCCCATGTTCCCGGCCTGCGCATCAGTATTCTCGATACCGGCTGTGGCATGGACGCGCAAACCCGCCGCCGCATCTACGAGCCTTTCTTCACCACCAAGCGCGAATCCGGCACCGGACTCGGCCTGTGGCTAACGTCGGAAATTATCGAGCGCCAGCAGGGCAGTCTTCATGTGTGGAGCAGCCAACTTGCGGGCCGCTCCGGCACCGCTTTTTCGATCTTCCTGCCCTTCAGCGAAAACTCCCTCGGCTCGCTCGCCGGCAAAGAAGCGTCTTTCTCCATCGCCGACTCTTAGCCAACGGTTTGTGGCAAAGCATTCCCGCCGCGCGTATTGTAGACGGCATGAGACAGACTGCTGTGTCCGCTGTTCTGCTTGTCTTCCTCTCGGTGGCCGCTTTCGCACAGACTCCGGCCCGGCCGCGGATCACCGGCGTCTCCCACATCGCCGTCTACACCAGCAATGCGGCGGCGGCGGAACACTACTACGTCCACGACATCGGCCTCAAGAAAGGCCCCGACCCGGAGGACCCCGCCGGGGTTCGCTACTACGTGAATTCCACGCAGTTTATTGAGGTCATGCCTCTGCCCGCCAACGCCGGAAACGCGCGGCTGGACCACATCGGGTACATCACCACGGACGCCGAAGCCCTGCGACTCTATCTGGCCGACCACCGCTACGCCGTTCCCGACCGCGTCCACAGGGCCGCCGACGGAAGCCGCTGGTTCAGCGTGAAAGATCCGGAAGGAAACAAGGTCCAGTTTGTTCAGCCCGCGCCGAACGCCCTCAGCATGACCGGGGCCGACCCCATTGGCCGCCACGTCATCCATGTGGGTGAGCGCGTCAAAAGCGCCGACGCCGAGAACGCTTTCTACCGCGACTTGCTGGGATTCAAGCCGTACTGGTTTGGAGGCATGAAGCCCGGCAAGACCGACTGGATTTCGCAGCAGGTCCCCGACGGCCACGACTGGCTCGAATACATGATGGAATCCGGCGATGGCGACATCTCGCAGCGCCAGTTCGGCGTGCTCGATCACCTGTCGATTGGAGTGGTGAACATGGAGCAGGCCGTCACCACGCTGGACCGCGAGGGCCGCCTCAACAACCCTCACACGCCCATGCAGATTGGCCGCGACGGCAAATGGCAGTACAACCTCTTTGACCCCGATGGCACCCGGCTGGAACTGATGGAATTTACTCCGGTCGAAAAGCCCTGCTGCTCGCCCTTTACGGCGCCTAATCCGTCGCCGGACGAGAACTGAACTTTCAGGAAAATATCAGAGCGCGGAACGCTGAATTCAGCCTGCTTTGCGGCTCTCTTCCAGCACTGAGTCCAGCAGCCCGGCGAGCGAGTGCGCGCGGGTGCGAATCGAGTTCTGCGACTGGCGGGCGTTGCCGGTAATGGCGTCGTACTTCTGCTCGAGCGCGGCAAGCTCGTCGGCGATGTTCAGCGCGGCCAGCACGGCCACCCGCAGCGAGTCGACCGTTTTGCCGTGGGCGGCCACGGCGCGCATTTTGCCGTCCACCATCTCCGCCAGACGCCGGATATACTCCACGTCCTGCCCGCGCAGGTTATACGTCTGGTCGTAAATATCGACCGTGATCGAATTGTCGCTCGCGGGCTCGGTCATGGTTATGCCTAAATCGCATCCAGTTGCTTGAGCAGTTTTTCGACTCGGGTGCGCACCGTCTCGCGCTCCTTTTCAAGCGAGCCAAGCTGCGCCGCCGACTGCGCGCCTTCCTCGGAAAGCTGCGCGATCTTTCCATTGGCCTGCTCCAGCCGCTCTTCGAGAGAAATGACCCGCTGCTCGGCATTCAGGCCGCTTTCCTCCAGGCTCTTCACCGATGTTTCGAGCGACTGCACGCGCGCTTCGGCGGCGGCGCGGGCATCGCGCTCGCTCCGCACCAGCTCGATGAGGCGCAGTACGCGCTGCTCCAGCGCGTTGAAATCGTCGGCGGCGAGGGGAATCTGGGTTTCTTCAACAGCAAGCGTGGACATCAGGGGGACACCTCGGAAAAAATTACGTTCGCTCTTGCGAGAGTATATCGCCGATGAGGAAGTGGAAACTGCGGAAATGCGAAAGTTGGTTGTGCCCAGCCGAATACCCGGCCCGAATTTACAGTTGCGTCTTTGCCTCAAGCACGCGCTGGACGGCCTCTTCCGGAGTCGCCCCAACGGCCGAAAGATGCCCCATTTTGCGGCCCCTTCGCGGCGTGTGCTTTTCGTATAGATGCAGCCGCACCCCCGGAACGGCGAGCGCCTTGTCGAAACGCGGCACGCGAGGCTGGTTGTTTTCATCCAGCCACAAATCTCCGAGCAGATTGGCAATAGCGGCGGGCTGAATGATGGACGGGTCCCCAAGCGGCAGGTTGCAGACCGCCCGCACCGCCTGCTCAAACTGGCTGGTGACGCAGGCCCGTTCGCTGGCGTGATAGCTGTTGTGCGGGCGCGGAGCGAGTTCATTCACAAGAAGCTGGCCACTCTTCGACACGAACATTTCGACGGCCAGCAGCCCTTCGAGTCCTATGGCGTCCGCAATGCCGCAGGCGATGTCCTGCGCCTGCTGTTCCAGCGCGGGATCGACCGAGGAGGGCAGTACGCTCCAGGCCAGAATCTGGTTTTCGTGATGGTTCAGCGCGCTGGCGAAGCTGCGGGTTTCTCCGCCCGGCGAGCGCGCCACCATGACGGAAATTTCCTTGTCCAGATCAATGGCCTTCTCCGCCACGCAGGACTTCTCGCCCAGGAGACGCCACGCCTGGGCCGGAGTGGTGGGATCGCCAAAGCCAAGCTTCACCTGGCTGCGTCCGTCGTAGCCCCCGCGCGCGCTCTTGATAAAAAGCCGCGGGCCAAGCTTATTGGCGGCGCGCACGAGGTCAGCTTCCGACTCGATGGCGCGGTATTCGCCCATGGGAAACCCATGCTCGCGAATCCAGTTCCGTTGCAGAATCCGGTCCTGAATGATGCGAAGCGCGGAGGCGGCGGGGCGCACCGGCGCATATTGCGCGGCGGCCTCCAGACAGGCCAGCGACACCTGCTCAATTTCCAGCGTCACCACGTCGGAGCCGCGCGCTAGATCGGCGGCGGCGCGCGCGTCGTCCCAATTGCCCTCGAAACAGGCGTCCACGACAAAGCGCGCCGGGCAGGAGGGATCCGGGTCCATGACCTGCACGCGATAGCCGAAGCCACGCGCCGCCATGGCGACCATGCGGCCAAGCTGGCCTCCGCCAAGAATGCCGATCGTCGCACCGGGAAGAATTACGGAAGGCGCGGCGCTCATTGCGCCAATTCCTGCGCAAGCACTTCTTCACTGCGCTGTTTGCGCCAGGCGCGAAGCTTTTCGCGAAGGGCAGGGTCGGTTGTGGCGAGGATTTCAGCGGCGAAGAGCGCGGCGTTTGCGGCCCCCGGCTTGCCAATGGCAAGCGTTCCGACCGGAACGCCTTTGGGCATCTGCACGATGGAGAGCAGCGAGTCGATTCCGTTGAGCATGGTGGCGGGCACCGGCACGCCGAGCACCGGAACCAGCGTCTTGGCGGCCAGCATTCCCGGCAGATGCGCGGCTCCGCCGGCCCCGGCGATGATGACGCGCAGCCCGCGCGACTCCGCCTGCTCGGCATACTGAAAAAGCCAGTCGGGAGTGCGGTGCGCCGAGACAACGCGAGCTTCATGCGGGATGCCAAAGGTGCGCAGAATTTCGATGGCGGGCGCGAGCACTTCGTAGTCGCTCTTGCTGCCCATCACGACTCCGACCAGAGCTGAGTTTTTGTTGCGGGACACGGCCGTGGGGCCGCGCTGCGAGGCTTGCTTCATGCGCTGATTATAAGTTGTGCCGCCGACACAGCAAAAAGCCTCCGCCGAAGCGGAGGCTTTCGCAAAGGCCGTGGCCAATTATTGCAAGTGAATACCGCCCTTGTTGGCTTCCGCGTTTTTCTTCTCCTCGTTGGCCTTGCGAGTATTCATGGCCTTTTGCAGCCATTGATCGACCATCGCCATGTCGGCCTTGCGGGCGGCATCATCGCCGCATTCCAGGTCGGCCTTGCGGCGGTAGGTCAACTGAAGATAGGTCATCGCGTCATCGTAATTCGGACGAATCTCAACGGCCTTCTTGAGATACTGAATGCCTTCGTTGACGAGATCGGTGTTCTGTTTGACGAGGGTCTGGCAGGTCTTTTTCGGCATCTTCGGATTGCCCTGGCCGTCGTCTTCCAGCCCGACCGCCTTCAACTCCCTCACCGCATTTCGATAGGCCAGCTTCCAATCGATGCTGCCGATGGTGTAGGCGGCTTCCGCGTCCTGCGGATCGGCCTGCAGCACCTTCAACTGCCACTCCTTGGCCTTCTGGTTTTCATCGATGTTCAGGTAGATGCTGGCGATTCCCTTCATGCTGTCGATGTCGCCGGGCTTCTGCTGAAGCACCTTCTGGAAATTTTCGATGGCGAGATTGGCCGTCTTCAGATTGTCCGCGCTCTTGAGGTCGGGGACCACCTGCTGGGCATAGGCCGTCGCCAGATAGGAGCGGGCCATGGGCAGCGTTGGGTCGTCATTCACCGCCTGCTCGAAGTGGTTGATGGCCTCTTCGTACCGCGCGCTCTTGTAGGCCTGGACTCCCTTGTTCAATTGATCGCGGGCCTTGAGTTTCTGGCAACCGGTCAAAGCGACCACCAGCGAAAGGGTTGCGATGGTCATCACCGGGAAACGTGCAATTCGATTCATTCTCTTTCAGTTCTCCTTCGGCCGCCGCGCGTGGAAAGCGACTGGGGTGGTTCAAGGCCGCCCGGAGGATTCATCCTCCGCGCTGATTGTACTTGCTCCGCGGCATACTGCAACTGCTCAGTGAGCATACCTGAAGAGCGGCGCCCGGCCCGAAAAATGGAGCGCGCGCCGCCTGAAGTCTATTGTCCCTGCTGCATCTTGGGAGTAATCACGCCAATGTGATCGACCCCCACGGCGTGCGCAATGTCGAAGGCGTGGGCCACCGGGGCGAAGGTCAGGTTCGGGTCGCCCTGGATGAACAACACCTTCTCGGCGCGGATCGAATAAATTGCGTTGAGCTTGTTCCGCAAATCATTCGTAGCCACGTCCTCATTGTTGATCTTGTAGCTGGGAATCCCATTCGCACCGTTCGCAATCTGCAGCACCACGGTCAGCGGATTCGGCTTGGACTCCTGCGGGTTCTTTGGCGGCTGGGGAACCAGCGCGTCCAGGCCCTTCGGCGTCGTGGGCACAATGATCATGAAAATGATCAGCAGCACCAGCAGGATATCAATGAATGGAGTCACATTCATATCCGATGACAATCCACCGGGACCGCTACTTGTCGACATTGACATAATTCAATTCCTCATATCCGGCCAAGGCCGGGTTAAAACTTCGGCCCTACTGATTGCCCGCGACGCCCGAGGGGGGCTGGTTGCTTTCGCGGTTGTCGGTCAGGAAGGCGATTTGCTCCACGCCGGCGGTGCGGACCGCGTCAATCGCGTCTTCCACCGTGCCGTAATGGGAGCGCGCGTCCGCGCGGAAATAAACCGTCTTGTCCGTCTTGTTCTGGATCTTGGTCGCCACCGCCGTGCCAAGGTTGGCCAGCGTGGTCTGGTCCTGGCCCAGATAGACCTTATTGTCGCGCGTAACGGCGACGGTGACGGCGTCCTGCTTGCTCGCGTCCTGCATGGCCACGGCGCTGTCGGTCTGGGCAAGCGTCACGTTCACCTTCTGGTCGAGCATCGGAGTGATGACCATGAAGATGATCAGCAGCACCAGCATCACGTCCACCATCGGCGTGACATTAATATCGGAGGTGACTTTTTTGCCTTCGTTTCTTACTACGATTGCCATTCTTTACTCCACGCATCCGGTTGCGGGCTCAAGGCTGGAGGGAAAATTCGCGCCGGGAGCGCTCCGCTCCCGACGCTTGATTCCCGCTGCGATGAGCTGCCTTACCGGCGGCTCTGCTTGATGAAGTAGTCCACCAGTTCGCTCGACGAGTTGTCCATCTCGACGTCGAAGGCTTCCACTTTGCTGGTGAAATAGTTGAACGCCCACACAGCCGGGATGGCCACCAACAGTCCGAGGGCCGTCGTGACCAGCGCTTCGGAAATGCCGCTGGCGATGGCGGCGATACCGGTCGTCTTCTGCGCGGCGATCTGTCCGAACGCCTTCAGAATGCCGGCGACCGTTCCGAACAGTCCCACGAATGGCGCCGTCGCGCCAATCGTTGCCAGACCGCTCAGGCCGCGCTTCAGCTTGGCGTGAACAATGGCCTCGGCCCGCTCCAGCGCGCGCTTCGAAGATTCGATCTGCTCGGCTGAGACGTTGCCGCCGCCGTAGTTGCGGAACTCCTGCAGGCCGGAAGTGACCACCTCGGCGAGGTGCGACTTCTTGTTGCGGTCGGCGACCTTCACCGCCTCGTCCAGCTTGCCCTCCTTGAGGGCGCCGGCCACGCGGGGAGCGAACTCGCGCGACTGCTTGCGGGCGGCCGCGAAGTAAAGCCAACGGTCAATCATGACGGCCAGCGACCAGACGGACATGATGAGGAGCACGATGACCACGCCGCGGGCCAGCCAGCCCATCTGGTTCCACAGGGCCACAGGGCCGAATCCAATGGCCGTATTGTCGTCCTGGAAAAACGCGCCCAGGGTGGAAGCGTGGAGAGAGAGTTGATGTAGATGAGCGAGAATCACTTGAATCTTTCCTCCTAAGGAGTAACTGCTGGTATTTCAAAAAAACGTTTTGACGGCTGCGAAAGGCCCTCCCGGGCATGGGGAGGGCCTGACGGAATATCAGCCACCGAGGGTAAAGATGACGTTCACCTGCGTTTCCACCTCCACCGGCTGACCATTCAGCAGATAGGGCTTGTAGCGCCAGGTTTTCACAGCTTCGACGGCCGCCTGCTGAAGCATGGGTGGTCCGCTGACGACCTTGAGATTCTGAATCGTGCCTTCCTTTGAGATTGAGGCCTGTAGCACCACCGTCCCTTGAATGCGCGCGGCCTTGGCAATGGCCGGATAGCGCGGATCAACTCCGCCAATTTTGTTGCCGGCGATCACGCCGGCGGACACCGCGATTTTTTTCGGAGGTGCTGCCTTCACAACAGGGGCGCTGCTGCCCAGTCCGCCCAGAATGCCGCCCATCACGCCGCTGGCGCTCCCGCCGGCCATGCCTTCCATGCCGGCAACGCCCGCCATGCTGGGAGGCGGAGCCGACTCATGCACCATCTCGACTTTTTTCGGGATTCTGGTGGGAGCCGTGAGCTGGTTGTTCATCAACTGGGAAACCACCTTCTGCACCTGCACGGGCTGCGGTGGCGGTGGTGGGGGCGGAGGCGGTGGAGGCGGAGGCGCAACCAGCAGCGTTGTCATGGCCGTGGTTGGAAGCGCTTCTGGGTAGATTAATGGGATCAGGATCATGGCGCCGATGATTGCGGCGTTAATAGCAATGCCGACCCAGAGCCAATACTTGCTTTTGGTCTTGATCTTCCCGCCGGATTCCATTAGTGCATCTTCAAACATAACCTACCTCTGACTTGCTAAACATTCCTTACCTTCTATAGACACCGCGCGGTGGGGTATTTGTTCCCGGGTGGGCTTTGTCCCTTCCAGCCGGCTCTCCGGGCAAAAAAGGTGAGCGACTTTTTCTATCACAATCACCATAGGATGCGAAAGTCCCATCCGCGTTTTAAACCTTTGACGAACGTCTTCCCGCAGGAAGGGCCGCGCCCTTGCCGCGCTGAGTCCGCCAGTCCTGATAGGCAACCAGCATGGGGGAGGCAATCGCAATTGAGGAATAGGTCCCGATGAGGATGCCGACCACCAGCGCGAACGAGAAGCCCCGCAGCACTTCGCCTCCGAAAATGTACAGCGATAGCACCGTCAGGAAGGTCAGCCCCGAGGTCAGCACCGTCCGGCTCAGGGTCTGGTTGATGCTCCGGTTCACCAGTTGGGCCAGCGGCTCGCGCCGGGTCATCCGCAGGTTCTCGCGGATACGGTCAAAGACCACAATCGTGTCATTCATCGAATAGCCAATCAGGGTCAGGATGGCCGCGATGACGGTCAGCGATATTTCCTTGTCAAAGATGGAGAAGAACCCTATGGTGATCAGGGTGTCGTGGAATACCGCCACCACGGCGGCCACGCCATAGATCAGCTCAAACCGGAACCACAGGTAGACCAGCATTCCCACCAGCGAATACAGCGTGGCATACAGGGCCTGGTGACGAAGCTGTTGACCCACCTGCGGGCCCACGATCTCCACGTTGCGGACTGTAAATCCTGACAAATACGCATCCTGCTTGAGCAGGTTGAGCACGGCGGGATCGACGATGCCGGAAAGGTCGTCGATGGAGCCGATGAGTCCGCTGTGTTCGTTGTCCTTGTAATTCAGGATGGCATTGGCCTGTTGCGTATAGCGCTGGGTGGCGTTATCACCCTGGCCCAGATGTTCGGGGTCCTTCTGCGCCAGCCAGTCGGCAAGCTGACCGCGGCCCGCGTTGTCCAGGTCAATCTTGCCGGTGCCCTGGTTCTGCTTGCCGGTTTTGGAGTAGTTCGCCGTAAGAGTGGAAACAATCGAGGCGCGGCCCGCGTCCAGCGCCGATTCACCACTCCTCTTTTCCGGCAGCGTGATGATGACCTCGTGGTTCGCCGGCGGCCCGTAGGTGACGACAGGCGCATCCTTCAACCCAGCCTGCTGCGCTGCGGCGCGCAGATGGTTGATGTCCGGCGCGTCGGTGAACTTCACGCGCACGACCGTGCCGCCGCGGAAATCAACGTCCAATGGCAAACCATGCCAGAAAAACAGCGATAACAGGCCGCCGATGCTGAAGATCAGCGAAAAGGCGAGGAAGTACCACTTCTTCGCCAGCCAATCGATCTTTACTTCACCAAAGAATTCCACTTTTCAATCAGCTCCTAGCTATTAGCTTTTAGCTATTAGCTCCTTGCCCTAAATTTCCCAGCCAAAATCGCGCCGGCTGTCCGTTAGCTGCCCTTAGACAGAGATCGGCTCGCCCCTCAGCTTCTTGTTCAGGTGCGCGTCAAAGATCACTCGCGAGACGTAGACCGCGGTAAACAGGTTTGCGCAAAGTCCGGCTGTAAGGGTCACGGCGAATCCCTTCACCGGCCCGGTGCCGAACAGGAACAGAATCGCCGCCGAAACAATCGTGGTCACGTGGGTGTCCAGAATCGTGGTCCAGGCGTGCGCGAAGCCTTGATCGACGGCCGCCGCCGGGGCCTTGCCCGCGCGCAGTTCTTCCCGTATTCGCTCAAAGATCAGCACGTTCGAGTCCACGCCCATGCCGACGGTGAGGATGACGCCCGCAATGCCCGGCAGTGTCAGCACCGATCCCGTATAGCCCATGAACCCCAGCAGAATCACCAGGTTCAGGATCAGCGCCAGATCGGCGTTGATGCCCGCGCCCTTGTAGTAAATCAGCATGAAGATCAGCACCGCGACCATGCCGATGACCGCCGCCATCACGCCTTCGCGGATCGAGTCCGCGCCGAGCGACGGCCCGATGGTGCTCTCCTGCAAATACTTCAGCGAGGCGGGCAGCGACCCGGTATTGAGCAGCATGGCCAGGTCCTGCGCCTCCTGCGGAGTCATGGACCCGCCGGAAATCGTCCCCTGGTCGCGAATCTGGTCGCGGATGTTCGCCACTTCCTGAACCTTGTTGTCCAGCACAATGCCCAGCGGCTTGCCCTTGTTCGCGCCCGTGAACTGGGCGAAATGGTTGCCGGCGGCGGTGGTCAGGAAGAACTCAACCTGCGGCTCATTTGTGTTGGAGTCGGTTCCGGCGCGCGCGCTGCGAATGTCGGTTCCGGCGACTTCCGGCGTTTGTTTAATCTGGTACCAGCCGGAAGGATTCACTCCCGGCGCCGTCTGCACCAGCTCCGAGCCAAAAGGAACCACGCCCCCAAGCTGCTGGAGCGCGTCCTGCTCGCTCGTATAAGGGCCGCCCTCAACCAGGTGGATTTCCAGACGGGCCGTGGACTGAATCACGCTCTTGACGCGGTCAAAATCGTCAATACCCGGCAACTCCACCAGAATCTGATAGCTGCCCAGGTTGTACTCCTGCACAATCGGCTCGCTCACGCCCAGCGAATTCACGCGCTGCTGGATCACCTCAATCGACTGGTCAAGCGCGCGCTTCTTCAGGTCGGAGACGGCCGACGGCTTCATGGTCAGCGTCCAGACGCTGCCGTTGCCGCTCGAAGCAATGTCGTACTGCTGCCCGTAGTGCGCGTTCAGCACGCTGCGGATATCGCTACCGCGGTCCAGCGGCGCGCCGCTTATCTGAATGACCTCGGGCTTGCCCTTCGGGTCGGGCTTGGCCACCGAGCCTACCGTGACGCCGTTCGCCTGCAGGTCTCCCTGGATGTGCGAGGCGTCGCTGTCAGTGGTTGTGGCAACGGCCTCGTTCACCATCACCTGAAGGATCAGGTGCGTGCCGCCCTTCAAGTCAAGTCCAAGCTGGATGCGCTTCAGGAACGATTCCTTGAGCGCGGAGCCGGAAAACCCGCTGGGAATGCCGGTGATTCCAAGCACGCAGACCGCAAGCACCACAACGATCAGAATGATTTTTTTCGTCAGATTCTTATGCATGGCAATGGTGGACGGGGCTACTTGGCCGCCTCGTCGGGTGTTGTTACCGAAGCAATCGCGCTTTTGACTACTTCAATCTTGATATTGTCTGGTGGAATGCGAAGCTGGATGGTGTCGTCCTTAATGTTCAGAATGACTCCGCGGATTCCGCCGCTGGTCGTGATCCGGTCGCCCGTTTTCAGGTTCTGAAGCATCTTCTGCCATTGCTGCTGACGCCTCTGGTTCGGCCGGATCAACAACAGCCAGAAGACAACAATAATCAGGATGAACGGCAGGAGCGAAACAAGCCCCGGAGAAATCGCGGCAGCCAGAGGTAAGGTCGTCAACACACAATCCTTTTTGGGGGCGCACTGAGAAAACCTTCTCCGCCCCACGAACTTCCAGAATATCTTCGAGGAAAGGCCCAGAGGCTAAGAGGAAAATCTTTTGCCGGACGGGCTTCAAACAGCGTTTGCTGCTTCCTTCCGCGCCCGACACCACCCCGCCACGGGGAGCCTCAAAACGCCTACCTCTTAGCATCGCGTAGCGGATGGGCGGTGTCAAGGGGCGTAAGGGGAGTGGCCGAAAACCTTCCGCCAGTGATCAGCATCTTAGGTTGGCCGTCCATCGGAGCCCGGCCCGTTCCTGCATTTCGCGGTTTTCGCGGGCTCGCCCGGACTGGAAGGGCGTGGTCCAGCCCCATCCCCGCATCCTTATGGAAAGAGTGGTATTCTCTGCTTTTGCCCTGTAAAGCGGAGTGAGTCCGCGGGTCCCAACTCATGCTGAAGGTCATCTCGTCCCACGTCTTTCTTCGCCACCGGCTGCATCCCGGCCTGCTGGAGAAATTCCAGAACGCCGGGGCGCAGGGCGTGGAGATGTTCGCCGCCCGCCAGCACTTCGACTACACCAATCGCGCCGAGGTCCGCGAACTGGCCGGATGGTTCAAGGCCAACCCCCTGGAAGCCTTTTCCATGCACGCGCCGCTCTTTCCCGACGCCGAAATGGGCCGCGGCGGAGCGCCCGCCGTCAACGTCATTCACCCAGAAAAATCGCGCCGCATCGACGCCATGGACGAGATCAAGCGCGCGCTCGAAGTGGCCGAGCAGATCCCCTTCCGCTTCCTCATCTTGCACCTCGGCGAGCGCGAAGATACCTGGAGTCCCCGCGCCCTCGAATTTTCCATGACCGCGCTTGAGCACCTCCGCGCCTTCGCCAACCCGCTCGGCGTGAAGCTGCTGGCGGAAAACCTCCAGAATGAAGTGACCCGTCCCGAGCATCTGCTGGAAATCATCCAGACCGGACACTTCAAAGACATTGGATTCTGCCTTGACGTGGGCCACGCTCATCTTGGCGAAGGCGAGGCCGCCACGCTCGACGCGCTCAAGCCGCTGTTGCGCTCCTCGCACCTGCACGACAACAACGGCGAACGGGACGAGCATCTTTGGCCCGGCGAAGGAAACATCGCATGGAGGGAAGTCTGGGACGGCCTCAAATCCGCGCCGCAAGCGCCCGCCGGCGTGCTGGAAATTCATTACTCCCTCGGCGAATCTCCCGAAGCCGTCGTCGAAAAAGCATCCAAGGCCTTCGAGAAATTTCAATAAACACCCAATTCGCGGCGGCGATTCAAACCGGGATTTATCGACTATGAATGAGAAGTACAAACCACTGGGACAGGAACGCAATAGCGACTTCCTCTCCCTCAGTCGAGCCTCCATAGCGCGCTGGGCTCCCATTCCGCTTCGGCTGATTGTGGGTTTTGGATTCCTGCAACATGGTCTCGCAAAGCTGTCGAAAGGACCTGAGGGCTTTACACACATCCTCCATGCAATCGGCGTGCCCGCGCCTCATTTCATGGCATGGCTTACGATCCTTATCGAAATTGTTGGGGGGCTTGCCGTTTTACTGGGAGCCCTTGTTCCGCTCGTGAGCGTGCCGATGGCGGCGGTTCTTCTGATCGCGATGTTTACCGTACATCTGCCCTACGGCTTCAGTTCAATCAAGCTGATGAGCGTAACCGCTGGTCATGCCCAGTTTGGGCCGCCAGGCTACGAATGCGATCTGCTCTATCTGGCTTGCCTCGCGGCCCTCGTCCTCGGCGGTTCCGGGCCGATGTCGATAGACGGCTATTTCAAGCGGAGAGCGCAGAAAATCTCATGAGAGACGAAACCAAGGAAGCAAAGCCCCTCACCACCATCGCCGCCATTGGCGAACACGAAGGCCGCAGCGTCACCCTTCACGGCTGGCTCTATAATCTGCGCGAGAGCGGCAAGCTGCTCTTTCCCATCTTTCGCGACGGAACCGGAACCATTCAGGGAATCGTCCCCAAAGCCGCCGTCCCGCCCGAGGTCTTCGACACCATCAAGGGACTCACGCAGGAGTCCAGCGTCATCGTCACCGGCAAGGTCCGCGCCGACAAGCGCGCCCCCGGCGGCTACGAACTCGACGTGGAAGGCATTGAGGTCGTCCAGCGCGTGCCCGAGGACACACCCTTCCCCATCTCGCTGAAAGAGCACGGCACCGATTTCCTGATGGAGCATCGCCACCTCTGGCTCCGCACGCCGCGCCAGGCCGCCATCCTCCGCATTCGGGCTGAGATCATCAAGGCGGCGCGCGACTACCTCGACGACAACGGCTTTGTCCTGACTGACCCGCCCATCCTTACCCCCGCAGCCTGCGAGGGCACCAGCACGCTCTTTCCGGTTGAGTATTTCGGAGACGAAGCCTTCCTCACCCAGAGCGGCCAGCTTTATGTGGAAAGCACCGCCCTCGCCCTCGGCAAGGTCTATTCCTTTGGCCCTACCTTCCGCGCCGAAAAATCGAAGACCCGCCGCCACCTCACCGAGTTCTGGATGGTCGAACCGGAAATCGCCTTCTGCGATCTCGA
>DASTXK010000039.1:0-3701 GCA_035765555.1 Acidobacteriaceae bacterium | reverse complement strand
GCCGTCTACCCGCGCCTTGGGGCCGCTATCCAGATTCCCAAACTCAACTGGGTCTTCCGCGCCTTTTACGGACACTCCTACCAGCCGCCGCCGCTCACCAGCCTCTCCGGCCCGGCCTTGGCCTTCGCTAACGGCGAGAACACCACGTTTGTCCCTCTGCGCGGCGAGCGCGATGAGGAACACCAGTTCGGCGTGCAGATTCCCTTCCACGGATGGCTGCTCGACGCCGACACCTTCCAGACCCGCGCCAACAATTTCCTCGATCACAGCAACATCGGCGAGTCCAGCATCTTCATCCCCGTCACTATCGAAGGCGCGCTCATTCAGGGATGGGAAACCACCCTCACCTCGCCGCGCGCCTGGCGTTTCGGCCAGTTCCATCTTGCCTACTCCAACCAGATCGCGAAGCAGCGCGGCCCCATTACCGGAGGGCTCATCTGCTTTTCGCCTGATGCTTCCGAGGAATGCGCGCCTGAACCCGGCTACTCGCCCCTCGATCACGACCAGCGCAATACTCTCAACGTCGGCCTGAACAGCAATCTGCCATGGCACACCTTTGGCGGATTCAACATCTATTACGGCTCAGGCTTTGCCAACGGATTCACCGATCCTCCGTCTCCCTATACCGGCGACTATCTGCCCGCGCACACCACCGCCAACGTTGCACTCGGCAAAAATTTCGGCGACAAGCTCACTCTCGCCGTCAACGCGCTCAATATTTCCAACACCCGCGTGCTGCTCGACAACAGCCTCACCTTCGGCGGGTTCCACTACAACGCTCCCCGGCAGATTTATGCCGAGCTGCGCTACCGCTTCCATTTTTAGACCATCGCCCGTGCCCGTTTGAGTCAGCTTGCGCGGGGACGGAGAGCGCCTTATCGGAGCGAAAAAACACGCATGTCCTCGAAACCGACGTTCACTTCTTTTCCCGCTCGCGCGGCGCGCTGCTGAACTCTGCCGTCAGCCGCCGAATCCGGTAGTTGAATTCGGCAAAGCGCGCCTCCCACGCTTCGGCCTCTTCCGGCGTGTATTGATAAAACCCGTGCCCATTGGAAATGCCGCGCCCGCCGCTCTCCACCACCTCGCGCATCAGCTTCGGAATTCCCTTTTCCGTCGTGAGGTCCGGCAGCAGGTCGCCCATCACGCGGTAGTATGCCTCCACGCCCATCAGGTCCATGTATCGAAATGGCCCGGCGAAGGAAATCCACCAGCCCACGTCGTTGCGCAGCGAGCGGTCCACATCCTCGACCGTACACACGCCCGACTCCACCAGATGACACGCCTCGCGAAACATGGCGTAAGAAATGCGGTTGGTGATGAATCCGCGAATCTCCTTCCGCAGCACCGAAGGCTCCTTTCCCCACAGCGAAGCAAGCGCCGCAATCCGGTCCAGATACTCCGCCGAAGTCCGCCCGCCGGGAATGATTTCCATGAACCGCGTCACGTGCGCCGGCTCGTCCCAATGCACTCCCAAAATCCGCTCCGGGTGCGCCGCGCCTTCCTGCAACAGCGAAACCGGCAGCGCCGAAGTGTTCGACGCCAAAATGCAGTCCGCCGAAACAACCCGCTCCGCATCCCGCAGCAGTTGCCGCTTCAGTTCCAGGTTCTCCGTCACGGATTCAACAACGATCTCGGCATCGGCAATCTCGTTGAGGTCTGCCGTCATTCGGAAGCCGCCCATTATTTTTTCCGGGGATTCGTCCAGCAGACCCTCCTCGTTCATCTCCCGCAGCAGTGCCTCGATTTTTTCCGGCACGAACGCGCTCGCTTCCAGATCGTTGGTCACGACCGTCACCTTGTGACCCGCCGCCAGCAGACACGCCGCAATGCTGCGCCCCATCAGCCCAAGTCCAATTACTGCCACCGGCTCCGGCCGGAGATTTTCGCCGCTCATTGTCGTCCTCTCTATTCACTAAAATCCATTCGCGCAGGCGCACGCCGAAACCCGCCTGTGAGAGCGGCCAGATACACAATCCCAACCAGCACCCACGCGCCGCCGATCCACTTGGCCAGATGCGGCAAACTCCACCAGATGGCTCCGCAAAAAAGCAGCGCGCCGATCGGGGCAACCAGATCGCGCACAAAATTCCGCTCACGCCGCATCACGTAAAAGGTCTTCACCACCGCTGCGTTCACGCCCATAAAAGCGAGGAACGCTCCGAAGTTCAGCACCTCAGCGGCGTGTTCATAGCTCAGCGTCAGCGATCCGCAGATTGTGATGACGCCGATCAGCAGAATGTTGAACACCGGCGTGTTCGTCGCTCCCGCAAGCCGTCCGAATGCGCGGCGCGGCAGCACCCCGTCGCGGCCCATTCCATAGAGCAGACGCGCCGCTCCCACCTGCCCTGTGAGCGCGGTGCCGATGCACGCCACAAACAGCGTGACGGCCATCGCCTGGAACAGCCACGGCCCGCCTGCGCGTCCGCACACATCCAGAAAGGCCGTCTCTACATTCGGGAAATTGTTGTAGGTGGGCCACACCCGCGCCGCCAGATAAATCTGCACCGCGCTGAAGACGCCCGTAATCGCGCAGACCAGCACCGTGGCGATCAGCACGTTCTTTCGCGGATTCTTCACATCTTCGGCCAGCGTGGTCACGCCATCGAACCCTATATACGTAAGCGCGGCGAAAGAGGTTGCGGTGAAGATCGCCCCCAGATGAAACGTCGACGGGTTGTAGATCGGCTTGAAGCTGAAGAGCGCCGACGCCCCGCCGTGCAGCGCAAGATAATGGACCGCCGCCACAAAGAACACCGCGATCACCGCGCACATTCCGCACAGCAGGATGATGTTCCATCTCGCTGTCGAGCGGATACCGCGCAGGTTCAGCCCCGTCGTCAGCAGCACCAGAGCCACCACCCACACGGCGTATGGCACATGAGGCACAATGCGAGTAAGCGTAATGGCCGCATAAATTGTGCTGACAATCGGAATAATCAGGTAGTCCAGCACCATTCCCCATCCGGCGATGAATCCCAAATGCTCGTTCAGCCCGCGCGAAACATAGGTGTACGCGGACCCCGCCGAAGGATAGACCGACGCCATTCTGCCGTAGCTGATGGCCGTGAGCATCATGGCGCACATGGCGATCAGGACCGTCGTCACCATGTGGCCCTGCGACATCTGCTGCGCCACGCCGAACAGCCCCACGGCGGCTATGGGTTGGATCAGCACCACCCCGTAAAACACCAGGTCCCAAAGCCCCAGGACGCGCTTGAGTTCCGTTGCTTCCGCCGTGCTGGACAAAGGTGTCTCCCTCATGCGCGGTTTCATTCCTCGGTTGACTTTACCTTACCGGCTGTCCGACTATGGATGCGAGTATCATTTGAAACCGTAAGGTTCAATACAAAAATACATCAGGAGCGCCGTGGACCACCAGACCCAAGTTTCTCAGCCCTTCTCCCCCGCACTGCGCGAGCAAAAAGTCCGCGCCAAAACCGGCGGTTCCCTTGAGCGCTGGCAACGCGCCTCGCGCAGCCTGGCCGGAGGAGTTTCCAGCGGCCTGCGCCGTTCCGCCTTCCCGCATCCGCTCTACTTCACGTACGGCCGCGGCGCGAAACTTTACGACGTGGACGGCAACGAATACTTCGACTACACGCTCGCCTGGGGGCCGAATATCCTTGGCAATGCGCCCGCTGAAGTTGTTGAAGCCGTGCGCGAAACCGTCCAGAAAGGCCTCACCTTCGGCGCGCAGCACGACC
>DASTXK010000038.1:0-2369 GCA_035765555.1 Acidobacteriaceae bacterium | reverse complement strand
CGCCACAGTTATTCGTGTCGAAGGCTCATCTTCCGCAGCGCGTGGCTCCAAGGCCCTCATCGGCTCCTCCGGCAAGCTCCTCGCCGGCTGGGTCGGCGGAGGCTGTGCCGAAAGCGCCGTCCGCAGTGAAGCCATCAAGTCGCTCGAAACCGGCGCGCCGCGCACCATCACGCTCGACATGACCGACGAACAGCTCGGCATCGGAATGCCCTGCGGAGGAACCATGGAAGTCTTCATCGAACCCGTTCTGCCCCGCCCCGAACTGCTCATCGTGGGCCACGGACGCATCGCCGAAACCCTCTCCGCGCTGGGCCATCTGCTGGGATTTTCCATCACGGTCAACGACCCCGCCGCCGATCAGGCCGCTTTCCCGCAGGCGGACAAAATCGTGACCGAGGACTTCGACCTTACCGAAACACCCATTGGCCCAAAGACTTTCGTCGTGATCGCCACACAGCACAAGCGCGACCATCTTTGGCTGCAAAAGGCCCTCGAAGGCAGCGCCATCTATGTGGCGCTCATCGCCAGCCGACATCGTGCGGCTCTGGTCTTTGAATATTTGCGCGAGGCCGGTGTGCCGGAAGAGAAAATCGCGACCGTCCACTCACCTGCCGGACTCAACATGGGTGCGGCCACTCCCGAGGAAATCGCCCTCAGCGTCATCAGCCAGATGGTCGCGCTGCGCCGCGGCCATCTCCACGAAGCGGCGGAATTCCAACCAGCCTCAGACATCGACGCCGTGATCCGACGGTGCGAAGTGGAAAGCGTCGCGGATTAATGACGCTCTGGGTGCCCCCTCAAGCGTTTTTTGCTTGAGTGCGGAACAGCCGCTCGTAGTCTTCCCTGCTGTCGATGTCCGCCAGAATTCCCGGATCGTCTACATCTACTCGCAGAATCCCCTTCGTGTGCTGCGCAAAAATCGACCGGCAGCCCACGTCTCCTTCGAGCGCCATCGCCTCGGCAAAAACAGACCGGCCCAGCAGCACCGGATTCCCCCGCTCGCCCCGGTAATACGGGACCACGATCTCCCCATCAGACCCGCAAAACCGCTCCACAATTTCGTTCATCGTCTCAGGACTCACCAACGGCTGGTCTGCCAGTACGATCAATGCCCCCTCCGATTCAGCACTCACCACCGCCAGCCCCTCCCGCAGCGAACTCGCCATCCCGCTCGCGTAGTTTTCATTGATGACCACTCGAATGTCTTTTAGCAGCGCCGCTGGTAGCTCCCGCCGAATTGACTCCGCCCCAAACCCCAGCACCAGCACTGCTGCCTCTACCCGGCTCGCGCGAACATTCTCAATTGTCCGCTCCAGCATGGTTTGCTCGCCTACGCGCAGCAATTGCTTGGCTTCGCCCATGCGCGCGGAACGTCCCGCCGCCAGCACCACCGCGCTCACCCGCTTCATGACGCACGCTTCCGGGACTGGACCAGCTTCAGGTCCCAAGCCAGCGGGCACTCCTCGCACCTCGGAACTCTCCGGCAGTGCCGCTTTCCCAACTCCACAATCACCGCGTGAAACTCATTGCAGTGCGCGGCCCGCTCCGAGTACGGCTCTGCTGCGAATGCCGCTTCGCCGAGCGCCTGAATTTCCGCGTACTTCGCGTTTTCGCCGAGCAGCCCATGTCGGGTCACCACGCGCCTCAAATACTCATCCACCACAAGCGCAGGATGCCCCAGCGCGTACAGCAGAATCGCGTCCGCTGTCTCCGGCCCCACTCCCGGAAGACCCAGCAGCCGCTCCCGCGCGATTTCAGGGTCCTCCGCGGCAAGCCGCTCCAGCGAACCGCGATATTCCCGATCCAGAAATGCGACAAACGCCTTGATCGCCGCCGCCTTCCTCACCATGTATCCCGAAGGCCGAATCAGCTCGCGCAACTCCGCTTCCGGCAGCGCGCGGATCGCCTCGACGCGCAGCAGGTTCTTCGCGGCAAGGTTCGCGATCGACCGCTCCACCGAAGTCCAGGCCGTGTTCTGCGTCAGGTATGCGCCAATCACTACTTCAAATGGAGTCTTTGCCGGCCACCATTGCTGCGGGCCATACGCTTCGACCAGCCGCGAGTAAAACCCGCGCAGCCGCCGCGCCGTGTTCTTAGCGCGCGAGGGCGAGATTGGTGCTGAGCGAGGAGCCATCTTGCTTCATCTTAGTCTGCTCCATCGGCGGAAGCTTTGCGGGCGGCTTGCTGATTTGCGGCAGCACCACAATGTCCACGCGCCTGTTCTCGCTGCGCCCCTCGGCGGTCGCATTGCTGGCCACCGGATGAAACTCCGCATAACCCGAGGCCGAGAGCCGCGACGGCTCAAATCCGTGCCGCTCGATAAACAGCCGCGCCAGCGTCGAGGCCCGCGCCGTGGAAAGCTCCCAGTT
>DASTXK010000037.1:0-13456 GCA_035765555.1 Acidobacteriaceae bacterium | reverse complement strand
CGAGCGCCAGCCGCCTCAACGCCTTCACGCCCGAGTTCCAGTCCATGACCCTCGAAAAGGGAGCCATGGTCTTTCACATGCTCCGCTGGGAAGTGGGCCAGGAAGCCTTCATTAAAATTCTTCGTGCAACGCTTTCACAATTTACCGATAAACCGATAAATACACAGGATTTCGAGAAGATAGCCGGTGCCCAATCCCAGCAGGAGCTAACTCCCTTCTTCTCCCAGTGGCTCGACGGCACCGGAGCGCCCAACTTCACCAACAAATACGCCGTCTACCGCCTCGGCAGCAACAAAGGCTTTCGCACCATTGGAGAAATCCAGCAGGACCTCGACCTCTTCAACATGCCCGTTGAACTCCGCATCGAGACCGACGGCAAGACCGAAAATCGCCGCATTCATGTCGTCGGCACCGACTCCCAATACGTCGTCGATACCTTTGGACGGCCGCGCCGCATCATCATCGACCCCAATAACTGGATCCTCAAGTCCACGCCCGATATGACCGTGCGCGTCGACATTCTTAAGGGCCAGCAGCTAGTCGCTCAGGGAGACCTGACCGGGGCGCTTGACCAATATAAGAAGGCACTCACCGTCAATCCGGCCAGTTCGCTCGCCAGCTACCGCATCGCCGAGGTCTTCTTCACGCAGCACAACTTCCAGTCCGCTGTTGACGCCTACCGGGACGCCCTCAACGGCGACGACGATCCCAAATGGACTGAGGTCTGGAGCCACATCCAGATCGGCAAAATCTTCGACATGACCGGCCAGCGCGACCGCGCCATTCAGGAATACCGCCAGGCCATCCAGACCAACGACAACACCTCCGGCGCGCTCAACGCCGCCCGCCACTACATCCAAACCCCCTACACCCCACCGGCGGAATAAGAAACGCACATCCCACCAACCATGAAGTCATTCTGAGCGGGCGTGTCGCCGCATGCGTCACGCGCAGTCGAAGGACCTGCATTTCTTTTGACCAACACTGGTTCTGTAAGCCAACCTGAAATGACGCTACTCCCAACTTTCGTGCAGCCGCGAGACATATTCGTCCCCGTGGTCGTTAAGCCAGAGAACCGGCGAGAGCACTAGAAAAAATATTGCCTCCCCGGAACCGTCATCGAGAAGCAAAGCGCGTTTCGTTCCCACGTCACCACAGCCCGACCACCGACAAGATATACTCGCATTCAACCCCGGTGAAAACCGGGCTGGTCAAATCAAAGATTTGCGAAAACCCTGAAAGCCGCAAAAATTTTGCCGAAATCCAATCGGAAAAAACCGTGACCCTCCTCATCCGCTCCTCCGCCATCCACGCCGCCGGATGCTATACCACCAGCCCCATCCGGAACGGTGCGCGTGTCGTCGAATACACCGGCCCCCGCATCAGCAAAAAACAGGCCGACGAAAAATACGAGCACTCCCCGACTACCTATCTCTTCGGCATCGGTGACGGTTCAACCGTAATCGACGGCCACGGAATGGCCATGTTCCTGAACCACTCTTGCGACCCCAACTGCGAGACCGACGAGGTCCGGGGCCGCGTATGGATTAAGGCCATCCGCAACATCGCCCCCGGCGAAGAACTCACCTACGACTACAACCTCTACGACGGCGACGACGACGAAGCCATCTGCAACTGCGGCGCTGCCACCTGCCGGGGATCCATGTATTCTCCCGAGGAACTGCGCCGCCGCGCCCGTGCGGCAAAGCGGGCGAGTGCCCGCGCAAAGCGGCGGTAATCCTCCCGGTTTCACGCGATTCTTTCGCACCCGATACAATCGTCTTTCGGATGGCATATCAGGTTCTAGCTCGCAAGTACCGCCCGCAGCGCTTCTCTGACGTAATCGGACAGGATCACGTCACCCGCACGCTGCTCAATGCGCTCGCCCAGGGCCGCACCGCCCACGGCTACATCTTCTCCGGACATCGCGGCATCGGGAAAACCACCATAGCCCGCATTCTGGCCATGGCGCTCAACTGCCGCACCGAGATCGGCTCCGCCCAGCGGCCCACGCCTGAACCGTGCGGGGTCTGCGACTCCTGCACCGAGATTCGCTCCGGCAACGCCGTGGACGTGATCGAGATCGACGCGGCCACGAATCGCGGCATCGACGAAATCCGCGAGTTGCGCGACGCAGCCCGCTACCGACCCGCGCGCGACCGCTTCAAAATCTACATCCTCGACGAGGCGCACCAGATCACCGACGCCGCCTTCAACGCGCTGCTCAAGACGCTGGAGGAGCCTCCCGACCACATCGTCTTCATGATGGCCACCACGCAGCCCGAGGACATTCCGCAGACCATCCGCTCGCGCTGCCAGCACTTCAGCTTCCACGCCGTCAAATTCGACGACATCCTCGCGCAGCTTCGCGACATCGCCGAGAAGGAGGAAATCTCCGCCGAAGACGCGGCCCTGGCGCAACTGGCCGAGGCCGGCGACGGCTCCATGCGCGACGCCCTCTCCATCATGGACCAGGCCATCGCGTCGGCTCCATCCGAAAGGGGCCACGCCCATCTCGACGCCGCGCAGATTCGCGAGTTGATGGGCACGGTCCCCAACACCGTCTTCGAGCGGCTGCTGGAAGCCATCAGCCAGGGCCAGACCGCGACCGTCATCGAGCAGATCAATGGCCTGCTGAACGCCGGAAACAGCGCGTCGCAGCTCGCCCGGCAGTTCGTTCATTACCTGCGCAACACGCTCATGGCGCGCATCGACGGCGAAAGTTCTGAGCTGCTGCAAATCTCGCCCGACGAACGCGCCCGCGCCGCGCGCTCCGCCGCTCTGTTTTCAGAAGAAGACCTCACACGCTTCCTCCAGATCATGCTCCGCACTTTCGACGAGTTGAACTACCGCCAGGAGCAGCGCTTCCATCTGGAGCTTGGACTCATCAAGCTGGTGCATCTCGGCCGCCTGCTGCCTGTCGAGGAGCTTCTCAGCAAGCTGCCTGTCTCTTCGGGAACTGCGCCTTCTGCGTCCGCCTCGCTGCGCCCGCAATCATCAGCGCCCCGCGCCGCCGCTCCCGCCGCGCCGCCGCGAACTCTTGAGCCCGCCAAGCCGGCCTTCTCACCCTTTGAGGCGGACCGCAATCGCAAAATCACCGGCGAAGCCCAGGCGGCGACAGCCGTTGCCGAAACCGCTCCGGCAAAGGCTCCATCCGCCGCAGCCACTTCTGTTTCCGAAAGCACATCCGGAGCGCTTGCCCTCGCAACCGAACCCAAAATCAATCTGAGCGCCAGAGCCGAAATCGACCTCGACCGCATGCGCGATACCGTATCCGCCGCGCTCGACTCAGCCGGTCACAACACGGCGGCCACCCTGCTGGCCAGTGGAAAATGGCGCGAGAACGGCGGCGGCATCGAAGTGGAAGTGGCCCTTGGGAAAACCATGCTCGGCCTCACCATGAATGCCGAAGCGGAAAAGATCAGCCGCGAGGCGCTGCGCTCCATTGGCGTGCGGCAAAAGCTGAGCTTTGTTCCAGGTGAAGGCGCGTCCAAACAGGAGAGCGCTTCTCCCCGCCGGCCAGCGGGCGGCAGCATTCAGGCGGCGGCGCTCGATCATCCGCTCGTGAAGCAGGCGCAGGAGCTTTTCCAGGCCGAGGTGCGGAGCGTACTGGATTTGCGCCCGAAAAAATAGGAGTAATGCTGTGGACCCATTCAAACTTCAGGAAATGCTTGGCCAGGCAAAGCAGATGCAGGAACAGATGCAGCAGAAGCTCAGCCAGAGTGTCGTCGAGGCCTCCTCCGGCGGCGGCGCCGTCACCGTAAAAATGAACGGCAAGAAGGAGATTCTGAAGATCACCATCGACCCTTCCGCCGTCGCCAGCCTCAGCGGGTCCACGGCCGATGTGGAGATGCTGGAAGACCTGATCGCCGCGGCCTTCAACGAAGCTGGCCGCCGCGCGGAAGAACTGCTGAAGTCCAGCATGCAGGGAATGCTGGGCGGGCTGAACCTGCCCCCCGGACTATTCTAGAAACACGGGGGTAAAGCGCTCTCCGCGCTACAGGCAATTCCGGGACACGATGATTACGAGACGGAAATTTCTGGAAAACTCGGCTGTGGCGGCGGCCTCCGCAATGGCGTTGCGGCAGCCCCTATTCGCCGCCAGCCAGAACACTCCGCAGCAGGAAATTCAGCAGGGCCCCGGCCAGGGTTTGCTCCAATCCATGCGCAACGCGGCGGCCGTTGCGCAAATCCAGAAAACCAAGCTCACAGACACGGTATTCATGTTCCAGAGCGTCGGAGCAAACGTCGTCGTGCTGGTTGGGCCGGACGGCAAGGTGCTCATCGACTCCGGTATGGCGACCGGCGTCCCGCACCTGCTCGATGCTCTTACTAAGCTCACACCCCACCCGCTCAAGCTACTCATGAACACAAGTTGGCTCTTTGACCATACCGACGGCAATGCCGCGCTGGACTTGGCCGGGGCGTTCATCATCGGGCAGGAAAATATTCGCCTGCGTCTGGCCACGCCGCAGAAGATTCCCATGCTGAATCTCAGCCTGCCCTCTGCGCCGGCCAGCGCGCTGCCGGAAACCACCTTCATCGACGGCCAGAAAATCTATCTCAACAACGAGGAGCTTGATCTGGTGCACGCGCCCAACGCCAGCACCGACTCCGATGTTTATATCCATTTTGTGAACGCCAACATCATTCATGCCGGGGAACTTTGGTTCAACGACGCTTATCCCATCATCGACACAAACAGCGGCGGCACCATCAACGGCATCATTCAGGGCGTGGACCAGGTGCTTGAGCTTGCAGACGACCGCACCAAGATCGTTCCCAGTCATGGTGCTCCGGGTAACAAGACGAACCTCACCGCCTACCGGCAGATGCTCACCACCGTCGCCAATCGCGTGGAGCGCGCTAAAATCGGCGGCCAATCGCTTAACCAGACGCTGGCCCTGCGTCTTACCGCCGACCTTGACCCTCAGTGGTCGCACGGCGAAATGACGCCGGACATGTTCGTCACGGCCATCTACAACACGCTGTAATCCGAGGCCTGCTTTGTCACGATTCGCAGAACCCATGGCGCGGCTGATTGAGGAGCTGCGCAAGCTGCCCGGCATCGGCACCAAAAGCGCGCAGCGGCTGGCCTTCCATATCCTGCGCTCCAGCGCGGACGACGCCGAAGCGCTTGCCGAAGCAGTCCGCGAGGTCAAGGCGCGCCTGCGGCTCTGCTCCATCTGTAACAACATTACCGATGTGGATCCCTGCCTTTACTGCGCCAGCCCCACGCGCAACCAGCGGCTCGTCTGCGTGGTGGAGGAGCCAACCAACATCGCGACCATTGAGAAGACCCACTACAACGGCGTCTATCACGTGCTGCACGGAACGCTGTCTCCGCTGCACGGCGTTGGCCCGGAACACCTGCGCATCGGCAATCTGCAAAATCGTGTGGAACGGGGCGAAATCGACGAGGTGATTCTGGCCACCTCACCCACAGTCGAGGGCGAGGCCACGGCCCACTATCTGGCCGATGCCCTCCGCCGCGGCGAAATGCGCATCAGCCGAATCGCCACCGGAGTTCCCGCCGGAAGCGACATCGAGTATGCGGACGAAGTCACGATGACGCGGGCCCTTGAGGGAAGACGAAGCGTCTAATCCGGAAGGAAAACAACTCCGATGTGTGGCCGCTATCAACGCCGGGCAGACAAGCAGCGAATTGCCGAAGCGTTTGCCCTCGGCAGCGTCGAAGGGCTGGCTATGGACTTGGATCTCGCGCCCAATTACAACGTGGCCCCCGGAACCATGCAGCCCGTCATCATCTCTGACCCGGACTTCGGCACGCGCACTCTGCGCATGATGTTCTGGCGCTATCTGCCGCCGTTCTGCACCGACCCAAAAGACTTCAAGCTCAGCACCATCAATGCCGCATCGCACAGTCTGCTCAAGGGCGTGTGGAAGGACTCATTCCTCAAGCGCCGCTGCCTGGTTCCAGCCGATAGCTTTGTGGAGTGGCAAAGCGCCGCCGGACGCAAGCTGCCCTGGGTCTTCGCCATGAAAACCGACGAGGTCTTTGCGCTCGGAGGCGTGTGGCGGCGCTGGCGCTCCGGCGACAAACAGCGCGAGATGGACACCTTCGCCATCATCACGGTCGAGCCAAATGAGCTCGTGCTCGAAACCACCCACCATGACCGTATGCCGCTCATCGTCTCAAAAGCAGACTGGCAGAGATGGCTCGAGCCCGGCGCGTCCGAACAGCCGCCGTTGGATCTGTTGCGTCCCTTTGATTCTCTGCAGATGAAGGCATGGCGCTCCGGCACCGACATCAACAGCGCGCGAAACACCGGGCCTGAGCTGGGAATGCCTTTGGAAGAAGACTCCGGCCAGCAGTTGGGAATGTTCTGATCGCTTTGCTTTTCTGACCGCTGACGGCTACCGATTAGCTCCGCAGCTTTGCAAGGAGGTCCTGAGGATGGACCGGCTTTGCCAGAATCTCGAACTGATGGCCCTGCCCCTGTGCGCGGTCCAGCAGGTCGGCGGTGGCGGCCTGCCCGGAAAAGAGCAGTATTTTGCACGAGGGCAGCATCTCGCGAATCTTAATCGCCGCGTCAATGCCGTTCAGGTCGGTCATAATCACGTCGCTGATCAGCATGTCCGGCTTCAGCGACTTCGCAGTTTCCACGGCCTTTTCTCCGCTGTAAACAGCGGTGGCATCAAAGCCGCTTTGGTTCAGGATGATGGCGAGCGTATCGGCGATGACCCGCTCGTCATCGGCGACTAAGACTTTGGGCTTCGCTGCAGTATCGGACATTCGCTCGTTCGCATCACTTTCTTTTATGAAATGGGCCAGCCGAGGCGGGGATGGTTGTCCCCAACTTCTGGCAATCGGGCAGAAAATCCTACTTGCCAATTTAATCTGCTTCTACAGATGATACGCTTGGCAAAGGGGATGCTTCATCCCTATCTCATCATAGCAACTTACATTGGCTTGGGGTCGCATTTTCAGCTACCAAAGCGGCCCCGGCCCCGTCCATCCGCATTAAGCTTTCAGGTGGAAAATTGCCCATGAGCGAACCAATCATTCGCGCGCAAAAGGTGGAAAAGTTTTACTCCCAGCCGAGCGAAAACCGCATTCAGGTAATCTCGCCGACGGACCTCTCCATCTTCCCCGGCGAAATTGTGGCCCTGCTCGGCCCCTCCGGCTCCGGCAAATCCACCCTGCTGCGCATGTTGGCCGGGCTTTCGCAGCCTTCCGGCGGTCAGGTCTTCTGGCACGGAAAGCCCATCGCCACGGCCAAGGTCAACGTGGCCATCGTCTTTCAGAGCTTCGCCCTCTTTCCCTGGCTCACCGTGCAGGAGAATGTCGAGGCGCCGCTCAAGGCCCGTGGAATGGCGCCCCAGGAGCGCCGACAGCGCAGCCTCAAGATTCTCGATACGGTCGGGCTTGATGGCTTCGAGGCCGCCTACCCCAAGGAGCTTTCCGGAGGAATGCGCCAGCGGGTCGGCTTCGCACGTGCGCTCGTCGTAGAGCCGGAAGTCCTCTTTATGGACGAGCCCTTCTCCGCGCTTGACGTGCTCACCGCCGAGAACCTTCGCTCCGAGCTGCTTGAGTTGTGGCAGAAGAAAACTATCCCCACGCAGGCCATCTTCCTCGTCACCCACAACATCGAGGAAGCGGTCCTGCTGGCTGACCGCATCATCGTCCTCGGACGCAACCCCGGCCACGTCCGCACCGACTTCAAGGTCACGGCGCTGCCGCATCCCCGCGACCGCAAAAGTCAGCCCTTCACCCAACTTGTGGACTACATCTACAAGGTGCTCACACGCCCCGACGTCGCCCCAGCCGCCATTCCCACGCTCGAAACGGGACGCCGCATCCGCGACCAGCGCCTGATGCGGTATGAAATGCTGCCCCACGCGCGCCCCGGCGGCATTGCCGGCCTGCTGGAACTCGTCATCGACCTCACCGACAAGGACGCCAGCGGACGCGCCGACATCTACCGCCTCGCCGACGAACTTGCCTTTGAAATCGACGACCTGCTGCCCATTGTGGACGCCGCCGCCCTGCTCGGCTTCCTGCGCGTCGAAGAGGGTGACGTGGTCATTACGCCCACTGGCCGCGAGTACGCGAACTCGGAAATTCTGCGCCAAAAAGAGCTTTTCCGTGAAGCCGCCACCCAACACGTACTTCTGCTCCGCCAGATCACCCGCGCGCTCGACAACAAAAACGACCACACCGTTCCCGAAGCGTTTTTCCTCGACATGCTCGATGAGCAGTTCAGCGAAGACGAGACCCAGCGCCAGCTTGAGACCGCCATCAACTGGGGCCGCTACGCCGAGCTTTTTGACTTTGACGCCGCACGCCGCCGCTTCATCCTCCCGGAGACGGAGGAGTCCGCCGCGGCCGTCGAGGAGACCGAGTGAGTGAGCGCCACACATTTTCCCGTGAGCTGATCGCCGAGCGCACCTGGCCCTTCGTCCTCGACCTGAGCGTGGCCGCCGCGCTGCTCGCCGCTTTTTACGCCGTTATCTGGATCGCCAAATTCTGGTTCAGCAGCGCGATTCCGGAAGTCGCCATCGAGCGCTCGCCTTCGCACCTGCCGCTTTACGCCTTCTACTCCACGGCGCGCATTTTCATCGCCTACATCCTCAGCCTGGCATTCGCCATCGGCTACGGATACATCGCCGCCTACAACAAGCGCGTGGAAGGCCTGATGATCGCCACGCTGGACATCCTGCAATCCATTCCCGTCCTCAGCTTCCTCCCCGGTGTCATGCTCGCCATGATGTCCATCTTCCCTTCCCGGCAAATCGGAATCGAACTCGGCGCGATTCTGCTCATCTTTACCGGCGAAGTCTGGAACATGGCCTTCAGCTTCTACTCGTCGCTCAAAAGCATTCCCCGCGAGCTGCGCGAAGCCTGCGACGTGAACCACTTCTCCGCGCTCCAGCGGCTCTTCCAGCTTGAGCTACCCTACGCCACCATCGGCCTCGTCTGGAATTCCATGGTTTCGGTCGCCAGCGGATGGTTCTTCCTCATCGTCTGCGAAATGTTTCCCGTCGGCAGCCGCAATTTCCGCCTGCCCGGACTCGGGTCGTATCTCCAGACCGCCGCCTCCAATGGAGACACGCAGGCCATGATCTGGGGCATCATCACCATGCTGCTCATCATCGTCGTGACCGATCAGCTTCTCTGGCGTCCTCTCATTGCCTGGTCGGACAAATTCAAGTTTGAAACCGTGGAAAGCATGGACCGGGTCAAATCGCCCATCCTGCACATCATCCGCAACTCGAATGTGGTGGGCTTTCTCCAGCGCCGCGCCTTCATGCCCATCAGCGAGAACATGTATCAACGCATAGCCGTGCGCCAGGAGCATCGCATCGTCCGCAAGCAGGGACGCCGCAAGCCGCGCCGCTCGGTCACTGTCATCACCATTGTGGCCTCACTGGCCGCCTTCGCCGGAATCATCATCGCCGCCATCCACGCCACCATGCTGCTGCGAAACATCCATCCGCATCAACTGCTCGGAATCTTCGAGGGCGCGGGCGCGACCTTCCTGCGCGTGAATGTGTCGCTGCTGCTCGCCTCGCTCTGGACCATCCCTGTCGGCGTGGCCATCGGATTTCATCCTCGCCTGGCGCACCTTACGCAGCCGCTGGCGCAAATCGCTGCGTCATTTCCGGCAACCGCGCTCTTCCCTGTCATCCTGCTGGGGTTGATGAACATTGGCGTGGGCATCGGCATCGGCTCTATCGCGCTCATGATGCTGGGCACGCAATGGTACATCCTCTTCAACGTGATCGCCGGGGCCATGGCCATCCCGTCTGACCTGAAGGAGGTCTCCGACTTATTCCGTTTCGACAGCTTGCAGCGATGGACCACCGTTATCCTGCCGGGGATCTTCCCCTACCTCATCACCGGGCTGGTCACGGCTTCGGGAGGCGCATGGAACGCCTCGATCGTCGCGGAGTATTTCCAGATCAAGGATAAGACGCTGATCACAACCGGTCTCGGTGCACAGATCAGCGCGGCAAGCACCCGGGGAGACTTCCCCACTCTGCTGCTGGCCACCATCATCATGGCCCTTATGGTGGTGACGATTAATCGACTGGTCTGGCGCCCGCTCTACCGACTCGCAGAAACCAAGTACCGGCTCGAAGCCTGAACGCTGATGCTGAACCCTGACTACTCCCGGTTCAGCATTCCCTTCAGCTTTTCGCTCTTGGCGCGCAGATCATCCACCACATCTTCGGCGCGAAGCAGAAAGTCCTGCCCGGCCCTCAGATACTTCGGGGTGTTCTCCCAGATATCGCGCAGCACCTGCGGCTTCTCCAACGCCGCCACGGCGGCCCCGGCAACCACTGCCGCAAGCGCGCCTCTGCGCCGTCCAGCCATCAGCAGAAAAGCCCCCGCGACTAGAGTTCCCGCCGCAACGGCGCGCGGCCAGGGGCTGTCGTGCATGATTTCAGCGGCGCGAGCGCCAGATTCTGAAGAGAGCGTATCCGTCATCGTCATAATTGAGCCAGCCAATCCTTCCGTCAGGTAGTTGGAGACATTCGGGCCGGTCCGCGCTGCCCGTGAAAATCATTTTAGGAAACCTTACCTCCCGCCAACGGGAGGGCCAAAGCCGCGTATGCTCGAGGCGGCGAAGCCGCGTATGCCTGGACGGCGAGTCCTCAGTCCAGATCAAATTCGCGGAACGGCTTTCCAGTGTCCGGCGATTCCTTCGCCTTCTTCAGCGCCTCTTCAAATTTCTTTGCCAGCACATCGTCGCGGTTCTTGTGCGCGTCCACCGATTGCCGGAAGATGCTCTCCTTGCGCTCGTCCTGCTCGCGCATGGCCCTGGCCGCTGTCTCGAAATCCTCAAACATCCGTTTGCGTGGAGCAGGGGTATGCGCGATCACCGACCGCGTCGCCACGTCGATTTTCATGGAGGCCCCGCATTCCGGGCAGGCCACCTCGATCACCGAATTTTGTTTCTCAGCCATCGCCTCATTCTAATCCCGAAACCGCCGCCCGTTCACCCCAGCCCCCGGAACCGGCTCAATCACCCCGCCCGCGCACTTGCCCACAATTTTTCGCATCTTCCGGTTCGCTCTGGCATCATGGGGAGAGTCCTCCAACCGACCTCACCACGGGAGCACACATGGCGCAGTCACCCGCTGCCTCCCCCGCCGAAAAGCGGGACGCCGACAGCGAGTTTCACTACGAGCACTGGACGCCGCGATTCAGCCCGTGGGTCATCACCTTTACCGTCACGCTCGCCACCTTCATGGAGGCGCTCGACTCCAGCATTGCCAACGTCTCGCTGCCGCACATCGCCGGCACCCTCGGCGCAACCTATGAGGAAGCCACCTGGATCCTCACCTCGTACCTCGTCTCCAACGCCATCGTGCTGCCCATCAGCGGATGGATCGCCAACCGCATCGGACGCAAGCGCTTCTACATGACCTGCGTTGCGCTCTTCACGGTGTTTTCTTTTCTATGCGGGCTCGCCGACTCGCTGACCATGCTGGTCATCTTCCGCATTGTTCAGGGTGCGGCGGGCGGCGGACTCCAGCCCAGCGAGCGCGCCATCCTTGCCGACACCTTCCCGCCGGAACGCCGCAGCATGGCCTTCTCGCTCTACGGAATGGCCGTCGTGGTCGCACCCGCCATCGGGCCCACCATCGGCGGCTGGATCACCGACAGCTACACCTGGCGCTGGATTTTCTTCCTCAACATTCCCGTCGGCATCATCTCGCTCATTCTGACCAGCCGTATCGTCGAAGACCCGCCCTACCTCAAGCGCGTCCGCAAAAAATTAGGGGGCATTGACGGATTCGGCCTCGGCCTGCTGGCCGTCACGATCGGCGCGCTCCAGCTCATGCTCGACAAGGGCCAGGAAAAAGACTGGTTCGGCTCCCACCTCATTGTGGTCTGCGGTCTCATCGCGCTCGTGGGATTCATCCTGTTCATGTGGCGCGAGCTAACGGCGAAGCACCCCATCATCGACCTCTCCATGTATCGCAAGCGCAACTTCGCCATGACCCAGATCGTGATGCTGGTGATCGGCGCGGCCCTCTACTCCACAACCGTCATGATTCCGCAGTTCCTGCAACAGGTGCTTGGCTATACGGCGACCGACGCCGGGCTGGTGCTCTCTGTCGGAGGCCTCGTCCTCATTGTTCTGCTGCCCATCGTCGGCTTCATCGGGCAGAAGGTCGACCCGCGCGCCATGATCGCCTTTGGCTTTGCCATGGTGACGTTCGGAATCTGGAGAATTCAGGACCTGAACCTTAACATCGGCTTCTGGGACGCCGCAAGTTGGCGCGTCGTCATGGTCATCGGCATGCCGTTTCTCTTCGTGCCCATCAGCGTCATGTCCTATGTGGGCGTTCCGGTGGAAAAGAACAACGAGGTCTCCGGCCTCACCGCGCTCGCGCGCAATATCGGAGGCAGCCTCGGCATCTCCTTCATCAGCACCATGCTGGTGCGCCGCGCCCAGGCCCACCAGCAGTTTCTGGCCGCGCACATCACGCCGTCGTCACCCACCTACCAGATGATGCACCAGTCTCTGGCCGAAGCGCTGCGCGCCCACGGATTCTCCGCTGCCAACGCCGCCGGGGCCGCCGCCGCCCGCATATACGCCATGATGGTGAAACAGGCCCAAACGCTGGCCTACGTGGACACCGTCCACGTGCTCGTCATCCTGACCGCCTGCCTGATCCCGATTGGATATTTGATGAAGAAGCCCCGCTTCCGTCCACGCGCGCCGGGACACTGAAAAGCAAAAGCGCCGCGGCCTGAGCCACGGCGCTCTCTTAAAAACCAGAAAAGCTTAGGCTGTAACCGCCTCCGCCGCGTCCACCTTGTCGTACCAAGAGTGGGCCGCCTGCAGCGCGCGGTTCACATTGTTGATGTTCTCCACGCCGGTGGTGTTCAGCCACTCCTCAAAGGCCTTCGCGCCCTTTTGGGCGTAGACAGCGATGCCGTCCTTCCAGGTGGCGCGTCCGCAGAGAACTCCGTTGAAGCTTGTGCCGCTCTCCGCCGCAAGCTCCAGCGTCTCGATGAACACTGGATTGCTGACGCCAGCCGAAAGATATATGAACGGCTTGTGCGTCGAAGAGGCCGACACCCGGAAGTGCTCCAGCGCCTCGGCGCGCGTATACGCCTGCTCGCCCTTGAAGGCCTTGGTGCCCGCAACATACTCCATCTGGATCGGAACCTCGACCTTCAGCACGTCCACTTCATAGCGGTCCTTGCCAAACTCCTCCATCGAGCCCGTCACCACGTCTGGCTTGCGCTTCGCGTAGGCCAAGGTCTTCTCGCCTTCGCCATGGACGTCGTAGCCCACCAGTTCCAGGAAGAACGGGATATCGTGCGCGCGGCATTCCGCGCCGATGCGCTCAACCCACGCCTGCTTCAGGTCATTGATGCCCGACTTCTCATAAGGCGTGTAGTAGAGCAGGATCTTGATGCAGTCCGCTCCCGCTTCCTTGAGCCGCCGCACCGACCACAAGTCGAGCA
>DASTXK010000036.1:0-12870 GCA_035765555.1 Acidobacteriaceae bacterium | reverse complement strand
CGCCAGCGGCAGCGCGCCGCAGATGGCCGCCACGGTCGTCATGAGGATGGGGCGGAAGCGCAACATGCAGGCCTCAAAGATGGCGGCGTCCGTGCTCATGCCCTGCTCGCGCTCGGCCATCAGCGCAAAGTCGATCATCATGATGGCGTTCTTCTTCACGATGCCGATGAGGAGCACGATTCCGATGATGGAGATTACGTTCAAATCGGTGTGGAAGAGTTCCAGCGCGATCATGGCTCCGATGCTGGCCGAGGGCAGCGTGGAGAGAATCGTGATGGGATGGACGAGGCTCTCATACAGGATTCCCAGCACGATGTAGACGGCCAGAATCGCCGTGATCACGAGGTATTTTTCCGATGCGAGCGAATCCTGGTAGGCCTGCAACGTGCCGGCGAAGGAACCGTGGACAGCGGCGGGCGTGCCCAACTCGCTCTGCATCTGCTGCACTTCTTTGGTCGCCTGGCTCAGCGATACGCCGGGCCCCAGGTTGAAGGATATGGTGATGGAGGGGAACAGCCCGGTGTGGTTGATGTCCAGCGGCGTTGTGGTGGCCGCGGCGGTGGATACAGCATCGAGCGGGATGGGGCCGTTGCCGGTGTGCAGATAGATGTTCTTAAGCCCTTTGGGCGATTGCCAATACTGGGGAGCGACTTCCAACACGACATAGTACTGGTTCAGTTCCGTGCGGATGACGGACACCTGCGACTGGCCAAAGGCCGAGTAGAGCGCGGAGTCAAATGACTGCGGCGTGATGCCCAGCCGCGCGGCCTGCATTCGGTTGATTGTGAGATATTCGGTTAGGCCGCCGTTCTGCTGGTCAGAGTTGACGTCTTGGAGCCCCGGCAGCTTTTTCATGTGCTCGAGCAGAATCGGTCCCCAGTGGTTCAATTCGGCCACGGTGTCGGCCTGAACGGTGTACTGGTAGAGCGAATTGCTGCTTCTGCCGCCGATGCGGATGTCCTGACCGGGCTGCAGAAAGGCCGTTGCTCCGGTCAGGCGGTTGATCTTGGGGCGAAGGCGGTTGATGACCTCGGCTGCGGTGATCTTGCGCTCCTCCATGGGCTTCAGGATGACATACATAAATCCGCCGTTGCCGGAGCCGACATAGCCGACGACGTTCTCGACGGCGGGGTCCGCCTTCACTACTTTCACCAATTGCTGCACGGAATGATTCATCACGTCGAAGGAGGCGTCCTGCGGGCCGCGCACGCCGCCTATGAGTGTGCCGGTGTCCTGCTGCGGGAAGAAGCCCTTGGGAATTTTGACGATGATGACAAAATTCAGGGCAATGATCATGATGAGCGTGATGAGCGTGAGGCCAGGGTTGTCCAGCACCCATTCCAGGCTGCGCCGATAGCCCTTGAGTAGCGCGTTGAACGAACCCTCGCTCAGCCGATAGAGCCTGCCGTGCTTTTCCGCGGGATCGTGCCGCTTGAGCAGGTGCGCGCACATCATGGGCGTGGTGGTGATGGAAATGACCATCGAGACGAGAATTGCCGTCGAAAGCGTCACGGCGAATTCGCGGAAAAGCCGCCCGACAATGCCGCCCATCATGAGGATGGGTATAAAGACCGCCACCAGCGACATGCTGATGGAAAAAACGGTGAAGCTGATCTCTTCTGCGCCCTTGAGGGCCGCGGCCATGGGAGTCATGCCGGCTTCGAGATGGCGCGTGATGTTCTCCATGACCACGATGGCGTCGTCGACAACGAAACCTGTGGCGATGGTGAGGGCCATGAGCGACAAGTTGTCGATGCTGAAGCCCAGCAGATACATGACGGCGAAGGTGCCGATGAGCGACACCGGGACTACGACGCTGGGAATGAGAGTGTGGCGAGGGCTGCGCAGGAACAGGAATACAACGAGGACCACCAGGATGATGGCGATGACCAGCGTCCGCTCCACGTTGTCAACGGAGGCGCGGATGGTGGTGGTGCGGTCCATGACCACCGTCATGTCCATGCCGGCCGGAATCATGGTCTTGAGAAAAGGAAGCTGCGCCTTCACCCGGTCGACCGTCTTGATGATGTTGGCGCCCGGCTGCCGGAAGAGAAGCAGAATGATGGACTCTTTGCCGTTGAGGTAGCCCGCGTTGCGAACGTCCTGCGTGGAGTCGATGACGTCGGCAACATCGGAGAGATGCACCGCCGCGCCATTGTGATAGTTGATGATGAGCGGCGCGTATTCCGCGGCGTGGGAGATCTGGCCGTTGGCGACAATATCTTCCTTTAAGCTGCCGTTGGCGAGAAAGCCGCGCGCCTGGTCGGAGTTTTGCGTGCTGAGCACCGATCGGATGTCCGTAAGCGACATGCCGTAGCTATTGAGCTTGGTGGGATTCACCTCGACGCGCACCGAAGGCAGCGCTCCGCCGCCCACAAACACTTCGCCAACGCCCTCGATCTGCGAGAGCTTCTGCACCATCAGAGTCGACGCTTCGTTGTACATGTCCGCGCGGCTGTAGGTGTCAGAGGTGAGTCCGATGATCATGATGGGCGCGTCAGCGGGGTTGCGCTTGCGATAGCTCGGATTGCCGGGGAGGTTTGCGGGGAGATAACTTCGCGCGGCATTGATGGCGGCCTGCACATCGCGCGCCGCTCCGTTGATGTCGCGGTTAAGTTCAAACTGCATGGAGATGCGCGTGCTGCCCATCGAGCTGGAGGAGGTCATTTCCGTGACGCCGGCAATGTGGCTCAACTGGCGTTCGAGCGGAGTGGCGACGGAGGAGGCCATGACTTCAGCGCTTGCGCCCGGCAGACCGGCGGAGACGGAAATGGTGGGAAAATCAACCTGCGGCAGCGGCGAAACAGGCAGCACCGTGAATCCGATGGCCCCGGCAATAGCCACCGCCACGGTGAGCAGCGTGGTGGCGACGGGCCTGTGGATAAACGGAGCGGAGATATTCATCGCTGCTCCTCGGCGGGCTGCGGATGGACGATGGTGCTTTCGGCGTTCTTGCCGGAGACGCGCTGCGCCAGCTTGTCGAAGAAGATGTAGATGACCGGGGTGGTGTAGAGCGTGAGAATCTGGCTCAACAGCAGGCCGCCGACCATGGCGATGCCCAGCGGACGGCGCAACTCCGACCCGAGGCCGGTGCCGAGCGCGAGCGGCAGGCCGCCGAGAAGCGCGGCCATGGTCGTCATCATGATGGGACGGAAGCGGAGAAGGCTGGCTTCAAAAATCGCATCAGTCGAGTTCATGCCGCGCTCGCGCTCGCCTTCCAACGCGAAGTCCACGATCATGATGCCGTTTTTCTTCACGATGCCGATGAGCAGAATGATTCCGATGATGGCCACTACACTCAGCGACTCGTGGAAGATCATCAGCGAGAGCAACGCTCCCACGCCGGCGGAAGGCAATGTGGAAAGAATGGTGATGGGATGGATAAAGCTCTCGTAGAGCACTCCAAGGACGATGTAGACGACGACCAGCGCGGCAAGAATCAGCAGGGCCTCGCCGGAGAGCGAGTTCTTGAAGGCGGCGGCGGTGCCCTGGAAGTTGGTCTGCATGGCGGCGGGAAAGTGCATCCCATCCGCCACCTTGTCGATGGCGCTGATGGCGTGACCGAGCGCGACTCCCGGAGCGAGGTTGAACGAGACGGTGACGGCGGGAAATTGTCCCTGGTGGTTGATGGAGAGGGCTTCCGTCGTTGGTTCGTAATGGCTGAACGCGCTGAGGGGCACGGCGCGAGAGGCCGCGGAGGCGGGCGCTGTGAGCGGCCTGGCTACCGCGCTCAGTGTGCGAGGCGGCGGAGCGAGAATATTGGCCGAAGGCGTGTATTTGATGTTGCCGGTGGTGGCGTTCGATCCGGCTGAAGACGATCCCGACTCCGCAAAGCTGGTGGAAGCGCCGGGGCCGCTTGTTCCAGCGGAAGCGCCGCTCTGGATATAGAGCTTGCTCAACTGGTTGGGATCGCTCTGGAACTGCGGCTGCACCTCCAGAATGACGTGGTATTGGTTGAGCTGCGTGTACAGCGTGCTGATCTGCCGCTGGCCGTAAGCGTCATAAAGGGTGTTGTCCAGAGTGGCCGGAGCGATTCCCAGCCGCGAAGCCGTCGCACGGTCGATCATGAGCGAGACGGCGCGCGCTCCAGTCTGCTGGTCGGTGGCAACGTCGGCGAGTTCAGGCAGGTCCTTGAGCTTCGCGACGAATTTGTTGGTCCACTCGTTCAACTCATCCTGGTTCGGGTCCTCCAGCGTGTATTGATACTGGGTGCGGCTCACGCGGTCGTCCACCGTGATGTTCTGGACGGGCTGCATGTAGAGGGTGATGCCCTTGATCTGTTGCAGACTCTTGTTCAGCCGGCGAATCACCTCGGACGCGCTGACGTGCCGCCGCTGGTCGAGCGGTTTAAGGTTGATGGCCATGCGCCCGCTGTTCAGCGTGGTATTGGTGCCGTCCGCGCCGATGAAGGAGGACAGGCTCTCCACCGCCGGGTCTTTCAGAATGACACGGGCAAGCTCCTCCTGCTTCACCTTCATGGCGTCAAAAGAGATGGACTGCGGGGCCTGCGAAATGCCCTGAATGACGCCCGTATCCTGCACGGGGAAGAAGCCCTTGGGGATGATGATGTAAAGGAAGACGGTGAGTACCAGCGTGCCCAAGGCGACGAGCAGCGTGATTCCCTGATAGCGGAGCACCCACTTGAGCGTGCGTCCGTAAAACGCGATGGAGCGGTCAAAGGCGCGCTCCGACCATTCGTAAAATTTGCCCCGCTGCCCTTCGGGCGTGTGACGCAGAATGCGCGAGCACATCATCGGGGTCAGGGTGAGCGAGACCACAGCCGAGATGACGATGGTCACGGCCAGCGTGACGGCGAACTCGCGAAAGAGCCGCCCCACGACGTCCCCCATAAACAGCAGCGGGATGAGCACGGCAACCAGCGAGACGGTGAGCGAGAGGATGGTGAAGCCGATCTGCTCCGCGCCTTTGAGTGCCGCGCGAAGCGGGCTGTCTCCGGCTTCGAGGTAGCGCGCGATGTTTTCGATCATGACGATGGCGTCATCCACCACAAAACCGGTGGAGATGATCAGCGCCATGAGCGAGAGGTTGTCCAGGCTGTAGCCCAGAATGTACATGACGCCGAAGGTGCCAACGATGGACAGCGGCACCGCGACGCTGGGAATGATGGTGGCCCAAATATTCCTGAGAAAAAGAAAGATGACCAATACGACAAGGACGACCGTCAGAATCAACTCGAACACAGCATCATCGATGGAAGCCCGAATAGGTGTGGTGAGGTCGGTGAGGGTCGTGACCTTCACGCTCGCCGGAAGAGTGGCCTGAAGCTGCGGCAGGAGATTCTTGATGCTCTTGACAACATTGATGGTGTTGGCGCCGGGCTGCCTCTGGATGTTGACGATGACAGCGGGTGTCTGGTCCATCCATGCGGCCTGATTGCTGTTCTCAACGCCGTTGACAATATGCGCCACATTCTTTAGGAACACCGGCGCGCCGTTGCGATAGGCGACGACGACGTTGTCATAGTCGGAGCCGGTATGCAACTGGTCGTTCGAGTCGATCTGGTAGCTCTGAAATTTTCCGTTAAAGGTGCCTTTCGCCGCGTTGACGCTGGTCGCGGTGAGGGCTGTGCGCACGTCCTCAAGGTTCAGACCGTATGAGGCGAGCGAGGCGGGATTGACCTGAATGCGGACCGCCGGCTTCTGTCCGCCGGTGATGCTGACCAGACCCACGCCGGCCAACTGCGAAAGCTTGGGGGCCAGCCGCGTGTCCACCAGGTCTTCCACCTGCGGCAGCGGCATTGCGTCCGAGGTGATGGCCAACGTCAGGACCGGAGCATCCGCCGGATTGCTTTTGCTGTAGACCGGCGGAGTAGGCAACGCGGAGGGCAGAAGGCTTTGCCCCTCGTTGATGGCTGACTGGACCTCCTGCTCGGCGATATCGATGCCGAGCGCCAGGTCAAACTGCAGCACGATGACCGAAGTTCCGGCGGAACTGGTGGAGGTCATCTGGCTGAGACCCTGCATCTCGCCAAATTGACGCTCCAGCGGAGCCGTCACCGTGGTGGACATGACCTGCGGGCTAGCGCCCGGATAAAACGTGACCACCTGGATGGTGGGGTAATCGACTTCCGGCAGGGCCGAGACAGGCAATTGCGTAACCGCGACGATCCCCACCAGAAGAATGGCGAACATGAGCAGCGACGTGGCGACAGGCCGCAGAATGAATGGGCGGGAGGGACTCACGGCGCTTTGCTCTCGTTGACCTTCGTTCTTGGGGACGGGGTCTGCGCGATCCGCACCTCGGAGCCGCTGGTCAGCTTTTGGAAGCCGCTGGTGGCCACCACGTCTCCCGGCTTAATTCCGGTGACGGCGGTGACGCCTTCGTTTTCGGTGCCGGTCTGCACGTCCTGAAGCTTCGCCTTGCCGTCGGCGATAACGTAGACGAAGGCCTCCTCCCCGTTGTGTTGGATGGCCTGCGTGGGGACGAGCGTCATGTCGTGCTCGATCCTGACCAGAAGGCGGGTGTTCACAAACTGGTTGGGAAAGAGCATGTCTTTTTTGTTGTTGAAGGTGGCGCGCAGCTTTAAAGTGCCGGTGGTGGTGTCGATCTGGTTGTCGGTGGCGGTCAGCGTTCCGGTGTCGAGCTTCTGCTGCTCGTTTGCGTCCCACACTTCGACTGGCAGTTTGTGGCCCTGATGGAGTTGCGCCAGCACCTCCTCAAGATTCCCCTCGGCAACGGTGAAGACCACGGTGATGGGCTCCATTTGCGTGATGACCGCCAGCGGGGTGCTGGAGTTGGCCTGGACGAGATTGCCGGGATCCACCAGCCGCAGACTGGCCTTGCCGGTGAACGGGGCCACGATGTGGCAGTATCCAAGCTGCACTTTATCGAATGCGAGGGTCCCCTGGTCGGCCTTCACCAGCCCCTCATACTGGAGGACGAGCTTCTCCTGGTCTTCCAGTTGCTGGCGGGCGATGGCGTTGTGCGACCACGCGGTCTGGTAGCGGGCGAGGTCCATTTTGGCCTGAGCGAGCAGATTGGTGTCGCGTTCAAGATTGCCGGCGGCGGTGTCCACATTGGCCTGGTATTGGCGCGGATCAATGTCGATAAGCGGCGCGCCCTTGCGGAGCATCTGGCCTTCGCGGTAATGCACGGCTGTAATCACGCCCGTCACCTGGCTGTTGATGGTCGCCGTATAGATCGGCGTAACCGTGCCAATGGACTTGAGGTAAACACCTATGTCTCCCTTTTTGGCCGTGGCCGCCGTCAGGGTAACGATCCCGCTGAAGGTGCGCCGCGCTCCCGGCCCATGCGCCGCCTGCGGAGGGCCGCTCCTGAACAGCAGGAGATAAAAAATGGCCGCGAAGATAAGCAGCAGAATGACGATCCAGAGCCATTGCCGACGGCGGCGGTTTCCGGGGGGCCTCGCGGGGGCGGTGCTGGAGGGCAGTCGATGCTCCGGAGGCGTGATAGGCACAGGCGGCGTTTGTTCCATGAATCTTTCTGTTGCACCGTTCCCGCGAACCTGTAACCACAGGCCAAGCGGACCTTCTTCTGTTGTTTTCCTGATGTGTGGCGGTTTCCGAGAGCCGCCGGTCCTTGTGGTTTTCCAGAGTCAAGGGAGCGGCACAAGTCCCGCGAAATTGGCTGTCAGACTGCTATGGCGCGTCCCTCCTGGGACAATTCGTGCATACCCATTATGGACGATTTATGGCGCCGGAATGTTGCAGTAGCGGCGAGGACTAGCCGAGGGCCAGCATTTCTGCGACCGCCGCGTGGCCGCGCTCTCGGGCATAGTCGCAGGGTAGCTTGCTCTGGTCGCAGCGGGAGTCTTTTCGCGCGCCATGGTCGAGCAGCAATTGCACAATATCCTGCTTTCCAGCCGCGGCGGCCTGATGCAGCGGAGTGAAGCCTCCGGCCTGGGTGGCGTTCACGTCCGCGCCCGCATTGAGCAGCAGCCGGATGGTCTCCAAGGAGTCGCCCAGCGCGATGGCGGCATGGAGCGGCTGGTTGCGCTGCGGATTGCGCGAGACCTGGTGCTCATGCGCGCCGTGACTCAGCAGCAGCTTCACGGTCTCCGGGCCGCCAAAGGCGGCTGCCAGATGCAGAGGGGCCCATCCATCGGCCGAAACGGCCCAGACCTGCATGGCGTCAGCGATAAGGATTTCGTGAAGGCGCTCGCAGTCGCCCAGGGCCGCCGCCTCAAACACGTCCAGTTCACCGGCGGCGGGACGGAGGCAGTTGACGATAACGGGCTGGCGCGTGTAGATCGACCACATCAGCATGGAAATGCCCTGCGCGTCCCGCGACCGCGCAGCCTCGGGAGATTCCGCAATGATTGCGGCAAGCTCCTCCGTCTGGCCTCGGCGAATCATGTTGAGCAAGAGCTGACTCATGAGGTAAGTCTAAGGTAGTGTCCGCCGGAAAGAAAATGGCCGACGTGGAGATGGCGGCCGTCGGGAATAAGCAAAAGCCGAAGGTAAACCCTAGCTGGCAATTGGCAGGAGCAAGAGGTCGATATGCTCGACGGGCTTGGTCGCCGGCATCTTCACATCGACATAGCTGCCGTTGGCGACTTCGCTGAACACGCGGTTGGTTGTGTCTTCCACCCGGGTCGAGTTGATATGCAGTTTACGGACGGCGTTCATCGCCACGGTTGAAAGTAAAAACCGGTTGGTTATCCGATTCCCGGCTGAGTAAACCAGTTCTGAGCGCATTTTGTTCTCGTTTCTTTGTGATTGTTTTCACAGGCCACGCTCAAAGAACGAGAAGGACCGAAGGGGCCGAAACCCGGCGGCGTCCGGAAGATTCCGCAAAACGCCGCTTCTTCTAGGATACGCGCAAAAACGCTTGTGCGCCGGAGGAACGGGAGGAATGACAAGCGCGGTGCTTTGAATTACGCGATCGACCGCGCCGCCCTCGCTCTCCGCCAGCGGATGAACCGCCGTCCATAAATCGCCAAATTGACTACGCAGATGATGGTGCCGGCGACGGCCACGATCCACCACGGGAGATTGGGATAGATGAGCTTGTCCAGATAGTGCATGAGAAAGCTGCCCTCGTAAGGCTGCATTCCGGCGCGGGTTTCAAAATACTGCTCGGCCAGCGTGAGCGGGCATGGGATCGGGGCGAGCTCGACGATGATTCCCCAGATCAGCGAAGACACATGGAGGACGCTCCACACGGGACGCCCGCGCGTGAAGGCCGCGCCGAAGATGACGGCGAGAATCCAGAGCAGATGAATGGAGAGAAATGCTATGGCGAGAAATTTCATAAAAGCGCCCGCCGGGCCGCGCTCATCGTTGCGCTCTCATTTGCCGGGAGTCAGGGCCCTCGCCGGGAAATTGCCTGTCAGGATTCCCGCTGATGGCTGTCTTCATGAATTCCATCCAGATGGGCAGCGCCACGCGCGCGCCGGTTTCCTTGTCGCCGAGCGAGTGGCGGTTGTCGTAGCCGGTCCAGACGCCGCAGGTGATGGATGGCGAGAAACCGATAAACCATGCGTCGGTGAAGTCGCTGGTCGTCCCGGTTTTTCCTCCCACGGGAACACCAAGGGACGCCGCTGCCGATGCGGTCCCGCTGCTGGTGACGGCGCGGAACATGGTGATCATGGCGCGCGCGGTCTTCTGGCTGGTCACTTCTTTCACGTCCGGCGTGGACTGGCTCAGGGGCAGGCCATCGGCGGTTGTGACTCTGCGGACCAGACGCGGCGTGACCCTGACGCCATCGTTGGGAAAGACGGCATAGGCGGCAACCTGCTGCTCCAGCGAAATTTCGACCGCGCCGAGCGCGATCGGCAGATACGGCGGAATGTTTGACGTGACCCCGAAGCGGTGGGCGGTTTCAATGACGTTCTTGATGCCCACGCGGTCGGCCAGCCGCACGGCGGGAATGTTGCGCGAGTCGGCGAAGGCTTTGGTGAGCGTGATGCTGCCCAGATAATTGCCTTCATAGTTGTGCGGAATCCACTCGCCGAACGAAGTGGGCGTGTCCAGAACTTTGCTTTGCGGAGTTTCCCCAGCCTCGATGGCCGCCGTGTAGACGTAGGGCTTGAAGGATGATCCGGTCTGGCGCTCGGCCTGCGTGGCGCGATTGAACTGCGAGAGGTTGAAGTCGCGTCCGCCGACCATGGCCAGAACACCTCCGGTCGCGTTGTCGATGGCCAGCAGCGCGCCCTGCGCCCCAGTATCTTCTTCCAGTGTGGCGCTCAGCACGCCGTTGTCCTCGCCGGTGATGTGGACATAGATGATGTCGCCGACGTGGAGGAACTCGTCGGCGGTTTTAAATCCCGTCCATGCCCAATTGTCGGGAGTCAGCAGAAGCTGCTTGCGCCCCATGCGCGCCGTTACCTGATACGGCAGCACATTGGTCACAAGCGCATGCATGTAGCTGCCGGGCGTCGGAGGCTGGGTCCAGTCAGGATGCTTAAAATCGTCGAGCGAGATTCCTCCCGCGATGACGTTGAGCAGGCGCGCGTGCCAGCCCCGGCTGCGCTCATAGGCGGCCAGCCCGTCTTCAACCGCCTTATTGGCGGCCTGCTGAAGGTTCAGATCGAGCGTGGTGTAGACCTTCAGCCCCGCCTCATGCACGCGGTCGGAACCGTATTCGCTGACCAGCTCGCGGCGGACTTCCTCTACAAACCACGGAGCGACGCTGTTGGGCGGAGGCTCAAGATGCAGTCCAAGCGGGGCGGTGCGGGCGGCTTCCGCCTGCGCGGCAGTAATGTCTCCGTCCTCCAGCATGGCGTTGATGACGGTGTTGCGGCGGCGAAATGCGCGGTCGGGGTTCAGAATAGGTGAATACTCATTTGGCCCTTTGGGAAGCGCGGCGAGCAGGGCCGCCTCGGGAAGCGTGAGGTCGCTGGCGTGCTTAGAAAAGTAATATTCGGAGGCCGCCTCGAAACCATAGAGACCGTGGCCAAGGTAAATCTGATTGCCGTAAAGGGTGAAAATCTGCTGTTTGGTAAAGGCGTGCTCAATCTGGATGGAAAGGAAAATTTCCTGGAGCTTGCGGCTTACGGTGCGCTCGTCGGAGAGGAATAGATTGCGGGCCAGTTGCATGGTGATGGTGGAGGCCCCCTGCGCGTGGCCCTTGGAGCGCAGGTCGTGATAAGCGGCGCCGATGATGCGGAACAGGTTGACGCCGCCATGCTTCTCGAAGTTTTTGTCCTCGATGGAAATCACGGCCTCGCGCAACAGCGGCGAAAACTGGTCGTAGGTGATGTTGGTGCGCCGTTGCAGCGCGAAGGAGCCGATGACCTGGCCATGAATGTCGTACAGGTCAGTGGTTGTGATGGGATGGTAGCGCTCCAGCTCGCTGATCTGCGGCAAATTCACAGAGTAGACCAGCATGAGTCCGGCGAGCGATCCGAAGGCGATGGCGAGAAGAGCAAGCAGCGCCAGCGCCACGCTGCCGGCCACTTTGCGTCCGCCGGTGCGCGGGCTGAAAGGCGCTGTGGACCGCGGGGCAGAAGGGCGCGGCGCGGAATCTTCCGATTGCGGAGGCGCCCACGGACCGCGCTTATTCAACGGTTGACCTCTCTAAGCGTTTTTCTGCTTCAGGACCTCGAGGGCCTTGTTGAGCTGGTCGTCGGGATGAGGAACAGGATGGGCGTAGTCGTCTTCCTCTGCGAGAAACTCGTCGATGGTCTTGTTGACGACGATGTTCGGCGTGACCGCCTTGTCCTGAATTACGGCCCCGGAAGGCGACTCGTATTTGGCCACGGTAAGCAGCAGGGCGGCGCCGTCGGGCAGGGTGATGGTCCGCTGCTCAACGCCCTCGCCAAAGGTGCGGCTGCCAACCACGTCTCCACGCTTGTGGTCGAGGACGGCGGCGGCGACGATCTCCGCCGCTCCCGCCGTGCCGTTGTTCACCAGCACTGCGAGAGGAGCATTGGTAATGAAGTGCGCGGGCTGCGCCGCAAAGGTCTGCTTAGGCACCGTCTGCCCTTCGACCGAGGCAATGGTTCCGGACTGGATAAAGGCATTGGCCAGCCGGATTCCCTGCGCCTGATCTCCCTCGGCAACATCGCGCAGATCGAGCAGAACTTTGGTATTGCCGTCCTTGGGCATAGCGCGGAGTCGGGCCTCCACCTGGTCCACCCGGGCGCGGGTAAGAACTCCGGGCTTGAGATAAAGAATGGTGGAGTTTTCGTACTGCTGTACCTGCAGCGGCGGGTGCACAACCGCGGTGCGGGTGAGCGTGATCTTTTCCGGCTCCGGTTTGCCGCCCGGACGGATCAGCCCGAAGGTCACATCGGTGCCCGGCTTGCCTTCAAGCTGGAGACGAATCATTGCCAGAGACATGAGGCGGGTGGTTTTGCCGCCGATGGATTCGATCATGTCTCCATCATTAATGTGCGCCTGCGTGTCCGCCGGGCTGCCCGGAACCACCGAGACCACCGTGGCATAACCGTAGCGCTTGGAGACATCGAGGCCGACCTGTGCCTTGCCCTCGTTCTGGTGGGCCTTGTACGCGGCAAACTCGGCGGGGGTGAAGTAGCTGGAGTCGGCGTCGAGCGACTCCAGGAGCCCGTGCAGCGCGCCCACCGTTACGGTGCGCATGTTCGGCTCGGTCACATAGTCGCTCTGGATCTTATGCAGGACCTCTTCGTACACGCCCATCTGCTTGTAGACGCCGTCGTTCTGGGTGGCGGCGGAAACTCCGCCGGCAAGGAACTCACCGAGAAACACGATCCCCACCAAAACAACGGAGATGCCGAAAATTGTGCGCTTGAAGCTTTTTGACATAGACATGTACGCCGGGCTGCAAAAAGCGCCGGCTACCCTGATGATACTCCACCGGAGCCGCTAACAATCCGAGAGATGCAGCCCCTTCAGGTACTCCCGGAAGGCGGGGCCGAGGTCCTTCCGCTTCAGCGCGAAATCGACGGTGGCCATCAACATTCCA
>DASTXK010000035.1:0-8972 GCA_035765555.1 Acidobacteriaceae bacterium | reverse complement strand
TGCTGGACGACACTGAAACCGATGCCGATCTTCGTGTACCGCTCAGCAATCATTTCGAAAAACTGAAGGGGTCCCTTGAAGGATTTCGCTCCATTCGGGTGAATGGTCGCTGGCGATTGATTTTTCAATGGGAGCATGGGGAAGCACGCAATGTTTATTTGGACGACCGCTCATATCGCTGATTGGAGACTTCAATGCGGATGACAAAGCGTAAGCCGGTAAGCGTGGGAGAGATTCTGACGGAAGAGTTCATGGAGCCGCTCGGGATGTCCCAGATGGAGATGGCTGCGCTGACGGGATTGCCGCGCAAGCATGTGAATCAATTGTGCCGGAATCGCCGGGTGGTGACTGCGGATACGGCGCTGATTCTGGCGCGCGTGTTCGGCCCCTCGGCTGAGTTCTGGCTCAATACACAGCGGAGAACGGATCTGTGGGAAGCGCTGCATACGCCTGAGCGCAGGGCGCGCATTGAAAGGGCAAAGACATTGAAGCGGCGGGTTGCAGTGCCAGCATGAGGAGGCGCTGCAATGCCGCGTTCAGCATGCGCTAGTCTTCCAGCTTTTTCACCACCAGCTCATTCAGCAGCGCGGGGTTGGCTTGTCCTTTTGAGAGTCGCATGACTTGGCCGACGAAGAAGGCGGCGACGGTCTTCTTTCCGCCGCGATACTGCTCGACTTGTTTGGGGTTGGCGGCGATGACCTCGTCGATCATCTTTTCAATCGCTCCGGCATCGCTGATCTGCTGAGGTTTTTCGCGCTCATAGACCACGCCGAAGTCTTCGTCCTTCTCAAAGGCGATATCGAAAAGCTGCTTGAGCTGCTTGCTTGAGAGCTTGCCGTCTTCGGCAAGGTCGGCGGCCTGGGCGATGCCTTTCATGCTGATAGGCGACTGTTCGAGTTCGAGACCTTTGGCCTTCAGGCGGCTGGTCAACTCGCTCTGGACGAGGTTTGCGACGCGCTTGGGGCTTTTCGCAGCGCGGGCGGCGGACTCGAACTGGTCCGCAAATTCGCGCGTGGCCGTAAGGGTTGCGGCGTCCTGCGCGGTGATGTCGTACTCGGACATCATGCGGGCGCGACGGGCTTCGGGCAACTCGGGTAACTGGGCGCGAATCTCCTGCTGGCGCGCGGCGGAGACGATGAGCGGCGGAAGGTCCGGCTCGGGGAAATAGCGGTAGTCGTGGGCCTGCTCCTTGGAGCGCATCGAGTAGGTGCGGCCTTCGTTTGAGTTCCACAGGCGCGTTTCCTGCACGACGCGGCCTCCACCCTCGATGACTTCAATCTGGCGCTCGATTTCGTATTCGAGCGCGGCGCGGATGAAGCGGAAGCTGTTGACGTTTTTTACCTCGGCTTTGGTGCCGAACTTCTCCTGGCCACGCGGGCGCACGCTTACGTTGGCGTCGCAGCGGAGAGAGCCTTCCTCCATATTGCAGTCGCTGACAGCGGTGTAGAGCAGGATTTCCTTCAGCCGCGTGAGGTATTCGTAGGCTTCATCGGGCGTGCGGATGTCCGGCTCGCTGACGATTTCGACCAGCGGCGTGCCGCAGCGGTTGAGGTCAACGTAGGTGCGGGTGGCGGAGTCGGAGAACCCGTCGTGGAGGCTCTTGCCGGCGTCTTCTTCCATGTGGAGGCGGGTGATGCCGATGCGCTTCTGGCCGTTGGGCGTCGGCACCTCGATCCAGCCGTGTTCGGCCAGCGGCTTGTCGTACTGCGAAATCTGGTAGCCCTTGGGCAGGTCGGGATAGAAATAATTCTTGCGGGCGAAGATGGAGCGCTCGCGCACCTCGCAGTTCAGGGCCATGGAGGCCAGGGCAGCGAACTCGACCGCGCGCTCGTTGAGCACGGGAAGCGCTCCGGGCAGGCCCAGGCAGACCGGGCAGACGTTGGTGTTGGGCGCTGAGCCAAAGCGGTTCACGCAGCCGCAGAAGGCCTTGGTTTCGGTCAGAAGCTGGACGTGGACTTCGAGTCCGATGACGGGTTCGTACTTGGCAAAGATTTCCGGAGAAAGGCTTAAGGCGGTGCTCATCCTGTTCAGTTTAGAGCAAAACTCGAAGTTTCATGGCCGAGTGCGGAAATGGAACGCGCCGCCGTATTCGCCGGATTTCCAGTGTAGGGGCATGGTTTCTAGGGTAGGATTTTATGCGGCGGGTTTTTTCCTCCCCTTTGAGTGCGAATGCGGATTCTTGATTTGCTGTTCGGCAAGCCGCTGGCTTCGAGCGAAGAGCGCGCGGAGCAGATTGGCTCGTCGGCCGGTGTTGCGATATTTGGGCTGGACGCGCTGAGCTCGGCTGCATACGGGCCGGAAGCCGCGCTGGTGCTGCTGATTCCGCTGGGAGTGGGCGGCATCCACCTCATCTTGCCGATGATGATCGCCATCATCATCCTGCTCACACTGGTTTATCTTTCCTACCGGCAGACGATTGGGGCGTATCCGCGCGGCGGCGGCTCGTTCTTTGTCGCAACGGACAATCTGGGCACAAGCGCGGGGCTGCTGGCGGCCTCCGCGCTCATGATTGACTACGTCCTTACCGTCGCGGTAAGCATTTCGGCGGGCGTTGGAGCGCTGGTTTCCGCGGTCCCCAGCCTGCAGCAGCATACGCTGGCGCTCTGTCTGGCCATTCTGCTGCTGCTAACGCTTATTAATATGCGCGGCGTGCGCGACTCCGGCATAGCGTTTCTTATTCCTACTTATTTGTTTGTGGGCACGCTGCTGGTCGTTATCGTGGTGGGCCTCACGAAAGCTGTGATTAGCGGCGGACATCCTCACGCGGTGGCGGCTGCTCCCGTGCTGCCGGTCGCGACCGAGGCCGTGACCATTTGGCTGCTGCTGAAGTCGTTCGCCAGCGGGTGTACGGCAATGACGGGAATTGAGGCCGTATCCGACGGTGTAATGGCTTTTCGCGATCCCCGAGTCAAAAACGCGCGCCTCACGCTGACCACCATCGTGACGCTGCTGGCTGTGCTGCTGATCGGAATCGCCGTGCTGTGCAGGCTGTATCACGTTGGCGCGATGATGCCGGACAGCCCCGTTTATCAGAGCGTGCTTTCGCAATTGACGGCCGCCGTGATGGGCCGCGGATGGTTCTATTACCTGACCATGATCGCGGTGCTGGCCGCGCTTTCGCTGGCCGCAAACCCGGCCTTCGCGGATTTTCCCCGCCTCGCCAAGAACATCGCATCGCATAATTTTCTTCCCCATGTATTTCTGCTGCGCGGCCGGCGGCTGCTGCATTCGCACGGTATTTACGCGCTGGTGTTCCTCTCGACCATCATTCTGATTCTCTTCGGAGGAATTACCGACCGGCTGATTCCGCTGTACGCGGTGGGAGTGTTTCTGGCGTTCACGCTGTCGCAGGCCGGAATGGTAATCCACTGGCGCAGGCACCGCAGCCCCGGTTGGATTCGCCACTCGATTGTGAACGGCATTGGCGCGGTCGCGACGGGCATCACGCTGCTGGTGGTGCTGGTGGCCAAGTTCGACGAGGGCGCGTGGGTCACGGCCATTTTGATCCCGCTGCTCATCCTGGTCATGGTGATTGTCCGCCGGCATTATGACCGCGTTGCCGTTGAGACGGCCAACTATGAGCCTCTGCGGGTGGAGAACCTGCGGCCGCCGCTGATAGTCATTCCGCTGGACCGCTGGAGCCGCATTACGGAAAAGGCGTTACGTTTCGCGTTGTGCATGTCGCCGGACATCATTGCGGTGCATGTTGAAACCGAGGACCGCGATGGGACGGAGGGCAAGAGCATCTGCGAGGACTGGGAGAACCGGATTGCCGCGCCGCTGCGTGCCGCCGGAATGAAGGTCCCGCAGCTGGTGAACCTCCATTCGCCCTACCGGTTTGTGCTTTCTCCGGTGATGGATTTCGTTCTGGAAAAAGAAAAAAAGCTGGAGAACCGGCAGATCGCCGTCCTGGTCCCGGAACTTGTGGTGCGGCACTGGTGGGAGAACCTGCTGCACAACCAGAGGGCCAATCTGCTGAAACTGATGTTGCTGCTGCGCGGCAATCAGCGGATTCTGGTCATTAATATACCGTGGTACCTCCAGAGAGGATAGGTTCGGGCTTATCGTGGTCTTATGCCTGAGCTTCCCGAAGTCGAAACCGTAGCCAACAGCGTGGACGCGCGGGTGCGCGGGCAGCGGATCAAGTCTGTCTGGCTGGGCCGGCATCGGGAGCCATTCAAGACCTCTCGGGCAGAGATGGAAGAGGCGCTCGCAGGGCAGCGGATTGAGCGGGTTCGGCGCGAGGGCAAGCACATTGTTTTTGACCTGAGCGGCGGGACAGGCAAAAGCCCACGCCGGGCTAGCGCACAATGGGTCGTGCATCTGGGTATGACGGGGCGGCTGCTGGTTTCAGCTCCGGAGGTTCCGGCACCGAAACATACCCATGCGGCGCTTTCGCTGAGCGGCGGGAATGAGCTGCGTTTTGTGGATGCGCGGCGGTTCGGGCGGCTGGCGTTTTACCCGGCTGTGTCGCAGGGGGAGGGGTTTCGGGGGCCGGGCCGTGAGCCGCTTACCATTTCCGAGAGTGACTTTGTAGATCTGTTCCGGGGACGGAAGCTCTCAATTAAGGCGGCGCTGCTGAATCAAAAGCTGCTGCACGGGGTGGGCAATATCTATGCCGATGAGAGCCTGTTCCGGGCGGGGATTCGGCCCACGCGGGCGGCGGGGCGGCTCAGCCGGGCGCGGTTGCTGCGGCTGAGGACGGCCTTGCAGGAAATTTTGCGGCAGGCGATTGCGCTTGGAGGGTCGTCGGTCTCGGATTATGTGGACGCGAACGGCGCGGAGGGATTTTTCCAGTTCGAGCACCGCGTCTATATGAGGACGGGACAGCCGTGCGTGGTGTGTGGAAAACCGGTACGGCGAATCGTGCTGGCGGGGAGAGGTACGCACTATTGCGCACACTGCCAAACGTGATTTGGACGGCGCAATTATGGTTTTGCGGAAAAGCGAGTTCGGGTTGGTTCCAGAATTTAGAATTCCGCGGCGCGATTTTGGTTGTAAGTCGCTGATTTTTATAGAGGCAGAAAACGGCACGGAGATTGCTTAATGATTGGCAGCCAGCGATGCACAGGCTCTCACTAGAAGAGCCAATGCGATAAAGCTTCCGGCCGCCGAGAGCAGCAACCCACGAGATGCAGCCCCGGCCGGAGCGAGCAAAGTCCCAAAGCGGAACGAGCCGAGGGCATCTTCAGGGAGGCCAGTGACTGGCCATTAGAGCAGCAAAAAGCCACCGTTCCAAGCGGTGGCTTTTGCTTTCCGGGGGAGAGGTATCTGGCACCCTCGCCGGTCCTATTGCCATCCAATTCAGAATAGAGTAGGATGAAATTGGCCTATCGACCGGCTGATGCCTTTTGCGAAAAGAGGCTCGCCGTGGTTCTCGACAGTCAAACAGGTTATTCATTGACGCGCCTTATCCTGGCCCTTTGGAGCCGGTGAAGGCAGAAAAAGCTGAACCCGTTGTTGAATGACGAAGTTCTTTACAGGGTTTCAAAGTACTTGTCTCCGTCACGATCTATAAATTCGCTCGGTTCGCCGCGCCGGTGCAGGCTGCGGGTGGCGTGTGGTTTTGGGACGGAGTATTAGTTATCCGGCATTTACAGCAGGAACATGGGTGGCCCTGGGCCGGAAAAGCCGCCTTACATCAGATTGACGCACCAGGAAGTGCAGAATGACAACAGAGCAGAACCCGCCCCAGGCGTCCTCGCCCGAGGGGCAAGCGCCCCAACAGGGCCAACTCCCCAACTCTCAAGGCAATGGATCAGGATCAGGCCGTAGGCGCCGCCGCCGCCGCAAGGGCAAGTCAGGCGGACAGGCGAATGGGCAAGGCGCGCAGCAGGGCCAGCAGGCCCAGCCGGGCAATGGACAACCGCAGGGCCAGAAACAGAAGAGCCATCGCTTTTACCAGAAGAATGGCGGCGGGCAGCCGGGCAACAGCGTGCATGGGGGCGGAGGCCGGCGCAAGAGCAAGCAGAAGCGGCAGCAGGTGTTTGTGGGTCCCATGGACCACAGCTATCGCGCCGCAAACGGCAATATTGCCGACTCGCCCCCCTCGACCATTGAAATGCGGAATGGCAACCTTCACGGCGGCAACTATTCGGGTGAGCCGCTGGCCATGTGGGAGCCGCCTCCGCCACCGATCAGCGAAGACGCTCCGACGAATATCTACTTCTTCATTGAGGATTTATTCTTCCTTGCGAAGATCCAGGAGACGGCCAGGAAGCTGGGGATCAAGGTCGGATTTTTGAAGAATGACAAGGACTCGCTCGCCAAAATCATGGAGGTCCCGGAAGAAGAGCGGCCGTCGCTGATTGTCTTTGACCTGAACAACGCGAGCGCAAAGCCTCTGACGCTGATTCCCAAGCTGAAATCAAAGCTCAAGAAGGGGACTTCCATCATCGGCTTCCTCTCGCACCTGCAAGGAGACCTGAAGGCGAAAGCGGTGGAAGCAGGCTGCGACATGGTGATGCCCCGCTCGGCGTTTTCGCAGAACCTTCCCAGCCTGATGCGCCGGCATGGGTTGAAGGACGAAGAGGAGGAATTCGAGGCTGCCCCGGCGTATTGAGCGCCGGGAATCGTTATCTCAAAGGTCCCGTCCGCGAGGGCGGGCCTTTTTTATTCTGGCGGAACGTGCGGGTTGGCTATGTACAATTGATTGCGAAAACCTGCTTCAATCGAGGACCAACCGCTATGCGTTCGTATGCTGCTCATGTTGTTGCCGCCGCGCTTTTGATCGCGGTATTTCCGCTTGCCGCCCAGAACTCCGCAAATTCCAATGGCCAGAGACATCGGGAGCGTCCCAAGCCGACCAATTTACAGGTGCTGCCAAAGGACATTTCGGCCCAGGACCTGATTGCCACAATGCATGGATATGAACACGCCCTGGGCGTGGAATGCTCGTTCTGCCACGCGCAGAACCCGCAGACCCATCGGCTGGACTTTGCCTCGGATGCGAATCCGCATAAGAACACGGCGCGAGCCATGATCCGGATGCTGAACGAGATCAACCCAAAGTACCTGGCGACTGCGGATGAGGATGCGCCAGCAGACGCGAGGCAAGCCACGTGCGGGACCTGCCACCGCGGAAATAAAATGCCGCCGCCCTTTGTCGCTCCAGGCCGCCAGGAGCATGGGTCAACGCCAGCTAATTAGGATTTCGACTCAAGACAGGGCCTGTTAACACGATCAGGCGGACAGCGTTGCTGGAGTCCGGTCGCGTTTGCAGGCCTAAGTATTTAGTTTCCGAAGTGCCGCCTGAGGGCGCTGGCGAGCTGATTGGGGGTGCGGGGGAAGATGGCGTCTCCTGCGAGACCGCTGGTATGGAGTACCGGGTCGGCGAGATAGCCCACAAACTGCTGCGGGTCCCGCCGCTTGAGGCTGAGGGCCGTATCCACGGCGGCTTCGACGCTCTGCGGGCCGGAAACTTCAAGCAGAACCATGGGATGGCGCTGCTGCTGCCAGAGTGTTTCCAGGTCGTGATAGCCGGGGGCACGTTGCACGTGGAAGCCCTCGCCGGTGAGCGAGTCGCGCAGCAGGGCGGTGGTGCGGTCGTTATCTCCAGATAAGAGGATGAGGGGAGCGAGTTCTACCGAATTGCATTGAGCGGTTTTCATGTGCCTTCCTTTTCTGCTTCGCTTCTGTTTGTGGTCGTCTTCTTCCGGCATCGATGGAGGGGCACGTTTGGGGCCATTTGCTTATGAATCTGTAAACTATTGAAACTAAATGGATTTTATAAATTATTTTATAGGCAACCTTCTTGCAACTGGCATTTCCTGCTGATGTAGGCATAGGAACTTCCTTCCTGGGCCGACGCCGAGGGATCTCGGGACCGAGTGTTTTCAACAGATTTCGCCCCTTTTCAACAGTTGCGGAATAACGAGAGGGCAGGTACTATCAACCTAGTCACTTCTACAAGAGAGTGGAGCGTCGGGCACTCAGGGTGAATTCACACGAGTTGCCTGGTCGAGTTGTGCGCCGCGCTTCAGTGTGATAAAGTAGGAACGATTTAGAAAGTTGCAAATGGCCTCGTGCGCGGTTTGGTCCGCGATTGAAAGCGAGGCGGGTGTTCGAGAGAGGCGCAAGGCGCCGTTTTTAAGCGAACAATCCAGTTGCAAGCTTTGAGGGGGAGGCCCCTCGAATCGTGATGCGGCCTGAGGGCCGGATTTCGGTGGCAGAGTTGCCGGAATCGCGATCTTTTCAAGTTTGGCGCTGCATTCGGGCGTTTGGCGAGAGCTGGGACGCTCAGGTTTTGGTGGCCACACGCAATCAGAAAAAGATTGCGGATTTGGTTGACAGAGCCACCGCGTTTCGATAGTCTTAGAAAACGCGCTCAAATGCAGTGCGACAAGTTCGAGGACCACGGCGATGCCGTGTTTCCCGATCCAAAAACGGCCCGCTCAGGCGGAATCCGGTGATGGATCTTTGACAATCAGGTTGAACATGCCAGTCGTGAGAATGGAAGAAGTTTGGTTTGATCATTCTCACAATGTTAGTCCTTCACGATCTTTTCGAGCATCGTGAAGGCGGTTACTCCGGCGACCTCCGTCGTCCGGTTGTAACCTCAGGTTTCAAACGAGAGTTTGATCCTGGCTCAGAATCAACGCTGGCGGCGTGCCTAACACATGCAAGTCGAACGAGAAAGTGGAGCAATCCATGAGTAAAGTGGCGCACGGGTGAGTAACACGTGACTAACCTACCCTTGAGTGGGGGATAACCTCGGGAAACCTTGGCTAATACCGCATAACACCTACGGGTCAAAGGAGCAATTCGCTTAAGGAGGGGGTCGCGGCAGATTAGTTAGTTGGCAGGGTAATGGCCTACCAAGACAGTGATCTGTATCCGGCCTGAGAGGGCGCACGGACACACTGGAACTGAAACACGGTCCAGACTCCTACGGGAGGCAGCAGTGGGGAATTTTGCGCAATGGGGGAAACCCTGACGCAGCAACGCCGCGTGGAGGATGAAGTCCCTTGGGA
>DASTXK010000034.1:0-9421 GCA_035765555.1 Acidobacteriaceae bacterium | reverse complement strand
TTCGCCCAGGCCTCGGCATCCTCTTTTTGCGCAAATGTTCGACGGTATTCGCCCATTTGCTGTTCTGGATTGCGATAGGTATAGGTCAGCGTGGCCAAGTAGTAGGGTGAGGATGCATTGACGTTGAAGCGGACGATGCTGTCCTCAAAAAAGGCGACACTCACAATATCAACAACGGCGGAGACTGTTGACCAGTTACGATAACGAACTCGTTTAATCCACCCGGCGAATATCGCCCAGCAAATAGCCAAGAGCACAATAATGCTCCCGGCGGCCAGCACGAGCAGAAAGACCTCGAAGCCGGTGACTGGGCTGCCTCCAGTGTGTATGAGGATACTGCCGAAAAGCAGACACATAGTCTGGCTCATTCTCGTCCCCGTTGGGACGTTCCTATAATTAGGTATGGAGGACATTATGCCCGCCTGTACTCATCTTGACCAGATTAAAAACGTGACGCCGCACACGCCGAATGGCTGCGAGGAATGTCTGAAGTCCGGCGACCGCTGGGTGCATTTGCGTCTCTGCCTTGAGTGTGGACACGTTGGCTGCTGCGACTCATCAAAGAACAAGCACGCCACCAAACATTTTCACTCGACAAAGCACCCGATCATGCGGTCGTTCCAACCGGGAGAGACCTGGGGCTGGTGTTATGTGGATGAAGTGATGCTGGATTTGGATTGAGGAGTGCGTTATCGCGGAAGCGGCAACCATGCCGCTGCTACATCGCCTGCGTCCTGTTGCGAAATTGTCGAATCTTTCAGTTTGAACTCGACCGCGACCTTTTCGCTGGTGGCGTGCGCTCCCGGAGTGAACTTCCACTTCTTTACCGCCGCTTTCGCCGCTGGAACCAGAAGGCTGTTGCCGTGGAGAATGCGGACTGCCGTCACGTGTCCGTCGGGCGCAACTTTGGTTTCCACGCACACCGTTCCCCGCACATTCATGCGCTTCGCCAATTCCGGATAGTCAGGCGCGACCCGGCGCTGTACTTTGCGGTCGCCAGCCCAGGCGGACGAGGCCGCCAAGCAGAGCAACACCGCAAATGCCAGCAGCGCAACGGCTGGTTTGCGGAGAATAGGTTTTCTCATATCGCTGATCCGTGGGAAAATACTTCAGCACCCAGCTTATCGGCTATTTGGGGCAAATCTTAAAATTTATTTTCAGCGGTGAACCACGATCTTCAGCCCGCCCGCTGCACCGATCCAGAAACCGCCTGAAATGTCATGTCCCGCGCCGCGCTTCCCGTTGCCTCGCGCCAGTCCTCGAAGAGCCGCCCGTAGCTCAGGGTAATGAGCGATGCCGGATCCAGCCCCAGCCGCGCGCTCACTGCGTCAATCCATTCGGAGGGACCTTCCAGTTCGGCGTAAGCCCCGATGGGCGTTTCGTCCAGAACACAATGCCCGGTCTCGTCCGCATACTCGGCCCGCCACTTTTCGTAGATAAAGACCGGATCGTACCCTAGCTGGCAAAAGACCGCTCCCAGAGCGTCGCCGTCCGTCACCTCGGTTTCGGTTTCCACCCGCCGCTTATGCCGCGCCGCCGGGTCATGGTCGTCGGGCACGCGCTTATGGGTCAGCAGCCAGCGGTCGCCATACTTTCTAATGCGCAGAATCGAGCGGCGCTCCCTTAGTTTGCGGTCGGCTGTGTCATAAAGAGTGTTGCGCTCAAACGTGGGCGGCGTAATGACGCGAAAGCCCAGCCCGCAAAGCCGCTCCTCCAGCGCCCGCATGTCCTCGACGCGGAACTTCACTTCGGTCTCGACAGCGCTCATTGGGCAAGTATAAGGCGCGGCGCAGCGCATCGGCGATGCAGCAAATCCCGAGATGCTGTATGCCGAAGTCTCGACACTTGAGTTGACGCGACCGTCAGGGAGTCGGCAACCTCGCACAACCTCAAAAGGGGCACAGTCTCTCAGGATTTGCTCTAATGGAATCAATGCGCACGCTGCGGCTCTCTGTGAATGCGAACGAACTCGACTCCGCCGCCTCGCGCGCCTCCGTCGAGCAGGCTGCGGAGATTCTGCGCTCCGGCGGCACTGTGGCTTTTCCCACCGAAACAGTCTATGGACTGGGCGCGAACGCGCTCGACCCCGCCGCTGTCGCGAAGATTTTTGCCGCCAAACAGCGTCCGGGATGGGACCCGCTGATTGTGCATCTCGCCGACCGCGACCTGCTGGGATCCATCACGCTGCGCGAGCCGGAAAAGGCGATCCAGCTTATGGACGCCTTCTGGCCGGGGCCGCTCACTTTGCTGCTGCCGCGCAACTCCGCCATTCCCGATGCCGTAACGGCGGGCCGCCCGCTGGTTGGCGTGCGGGTGCCGAGCCATCCGGTGGCCCATGCGCTGCTGCGGGCCGCCGGAATCCCCGTTGCCGCGCCCAGCGCGAACAGCTTTGGCCGCATCAGCCCCACGCTTGCCTCTCATGTGATTGAGGACCTGGATGGAAGAATCGACGCGGTGCTTGATTCCGGTGAAACCACTTACGGTCTGGAATCGACGGTGGTGGATCCGTCCTTCCACCCCTGCAAGGTCTACCGGCCCGGCATCATCACGCTGGAGCAAATTCGCGCCGTCTGTCCCGGCGCGGTCGCGTATCAGGAGAATTCCGCCGCGCCCGCCGTGGAGCCGGAATCGCTGCCTTCCCCCGGCGTGGGAATGCGCCACTACGCGCCGCGCGCACGGCTAATTCTGGTGGACGCGGATGGCGGCGACCTGCGAAAGCGCTTTGACGAGGAGGTTGGCGAGGCCCGCAATTCCGGAGAAAAGCTGGGGCTGATGCTGCCGAAGGATTTCCCCTGGGATGAACAGGGAGACGCGCTGGTTTACCGCTGGGGATCGTGGACGAATGAGGAAGAGCTTGCGCAGAGGCTATTTGCGGGATTGCGCTGGCTCGATGCCGCCGGAGCAACGCTGATTCTGTGTCCAGTGCCCGAAGCGAAGGGAATCGGCGCGGCCATCCGCGACCGGCTCAACAAGGCCGCGCGCGACGACTAGCCGTGCCGCTCGGCGGCCTTATACATGTACTTGATGCCGTCCTTGTAGATGAGCATCCGGGTGGCGCCCCGCACCTTGATGGCGTTGCGGTCGTACCACTCGATGCAGCCTTCCACCTGCTCGCCGCCTTCCAGCACAATGACCATCCGGGTCTGCGTCTGGACCTGCTTCTGGAAATAAAATGCTTCGGCGTTGGAGCTTTCGTGCGCCGCCGCCGCGTTGAGCGTCATGCCCTGATGGGCCAGGATGGCGGGTTCCTGGTGGGGGTTGAAGGAGCGGTTCAGGGCGCGTCCTGTCAGCGGAGGCCGGACCAGCTTGCGCGGACCGACCAGCGGAAGGCTGGTGCTGTCGTCCGCGTTGTCCGGTCTGGGATTCGGGGCGGTGGCCGGCACAGTCTGAAGGCGCGTTCCGTTGCGCATCTGCGGCGGCCCGGAATGGAAGGCAGGAAGTCCCGCTATCGGGAATTGAGAAGTATTGGCCATAATTTTTTACAGCGTTGCTGAAAACATGGGATGCGGCCCCGTGGTCCGGTGCTGCCTCAGCCCTATGTCGAATCAGGATGCTGGCATAGTACCGCATTTTGGGGGATTTTGGACGGCCGTAATTTGCCTTATCGCGGAGGGAACTTCCTCAGCATCTGGTCAATCGCGTCGTAGAGATGGTTGGTGTTCTCGCGTGGAGAAGGGCTGACCACGTTGGCCGCCGTGCCGCGCCACACCAGATGCCGCGACCGCCCGTCGTACATATCGAGGACCAGCGTTCCGACCTGGTAATGCACGGTGCGGGTGGTGGCCGCATATCCCGGATATCCCGGCCATCCCCACCAGTAGTAGCCGAAGCGGGGGTTGGTGTAAAAGGTCTGATACTCACGGCGATTGTGGACCGCTCCCACCGCCGTGATCTGCAGGTCGCCATTGGCTGGGACAAATTGTAATCCTTTGGACTCCAGATCGTGCGTCACGGCGTCCTTAATCCGCGTTTCAAAAAACGGATTGTCCGTCTGCACGTCCGCAAAGGAAAATGTGTGGTATTTGGGAAAATAAACCGTGCGATCGTAATCCACATTCACATTGCCGCTGGGACAGCCGGTCAGCGCAAAGCAGAGAACCAGAGCGGAGCAGAAAGCCAGAGCAACTTTCGCGGGAATTTTCATGTGGGCGGCCTTTGAAGGAGATGCGCACCAAGCGCCTACAAAGATAGATGCAGCTTCGGGCCGGGCCAGCAGAAGAGGCCGTAGCTAGACGCCACGTTTCGCAGGAAGCAGAGACTCCCTGAGATTAAACGGGGGGCATTCCCTCGACCACCTGTACTCCGGCGGGAGGCGTGAAGACGAAAGCGGAATCAGGGGCGGGGGCGTTCGGCTTCGCATTTGAGAAGTGGAAGGTATTGCGAACGCCGTCGGTCTCGTCCACCTCCATGGAGCGGATGACGCCGTCAGGAGTGACGGTGAGGCGGAGCGAGGCGACGCGGTTTTCCATCCCTTTGGGAACGCCGGTGAGCATGTAGAGGCCGTTCGCGGCGGGCTCCATGGTGAGGCCGTGCAGCTCTTTTTCGAGCTTGGTGTGGCCGAGCAGCAGGCTGATCGGGGAGCGCAGGTCGCTGAGCTCTTTGGCGGGAACGCGCTGCGCGGTGGTCTGTCCCGGCGAGTAGAAGTAAGCGTTGTGGCCGTCGAGGATGAAGAGCTTTCCGGCGGGGTTGGAGTAGGTCCAGCGCATGCGTCCGGATTTTTTGAGCAGGAGCACGCCGGACTCGCGGCGGTCCATGCCCATTCCCTGATAGTGCTGGGTGAAGTTGATCTGAAGGGAGTGGAGCGCGTTGTAGTGGTGGTCGACGCGCGAGGCCAAGTCTTTGACTGAGAGCGACTGCGCCCGGACGAAGCCGGGCAGCAGCAGGCACGCGAACACCGCGAGCAATAGGGGCGTCTTTTTCAAGAGGACGGTGGACCTCACTGGAGGCGCGTGGTGCAGTTGGTGCCGCCGGCGGGATCGGCCTTGATTTCGCCGGACATGTCAATGCAAAAGCCGCGGTGGCCGGTCTTGCCGACAGCCTGGGGCACGGCGACGGCCTCGTAGCTGGTATACATGTCCTGATTGTTCACCGTGGCCTTGGTGCAGTTGACGATGTTGAAGGTGTATCCCGACTTGTAGCCGGAAGCGAGATCGGCCTGGAGAAGCTCGGCCTTTTCCGGGGTGGGAGCGCCGGCGGAAGCTTCGCCGCCAAGGGTCGCGAGCGAGCAGGCGTATCCGTGGGCGGGATAAATGGAGTTGTACTGAAGCTGCGCCTCGTAGATGGCGTGCAGCGATTGGATGGCCGAGGTTTCGTTGGCCTGGCTCTTCAGGTTCAGCATGTTGGGAATCGCAATGAGCATGAGGATGAGCATGATGGAGATGACGATCAGCAGTTCCATCAGCGTGAATCCGGCTTCCCGGCGGGAGCGGTCCTGTTTGCGAACGAGAGAGTCGATGAGTGTATTCATGTGTTCAGGTATCAGTTTCGCGCCGAGAGGGCGTCCAGCGCAACCCTAATGGTAGTAGACGCGGGCGGCGGGCGGAACGCTCAAACCTCAGCTTAGTAGCGTCGCAAGACCCCGAGCACCCGTCCCTGAATGGCGACCTGCGAGGCGGGGACGTAGATGGGGTCCATTTCAGCATTCGAGGGCTGCAGACGGATGGTGGCGCCTTCAATGTAGTAGCGCTTGAGCGTGGTTTCGGAGCCGCCGACCAGCGCGACCACGATATCGCCTTCGCGGGCAGTGGAGGTGCGCTCGACCAGGACGTAGTCGCCGTCCACGATGTGCTCGTCGCGCATGGACTCGCCCCGTACCTGAAGGGCGAAGGCGTCGCGGTTGCCGATGATGTCGCTGAGCGAGATGGTCTCCACGGTTTCGGTGGTCTCGACGGGAAGGCCGGCGGCGATGCGTCCGGCCAGCGGCAGGCGCTCGCCGGGACGCGCTTTGGGGCGGGGCGGCAGCACGTCGATGGATCGGCTGCGGTTGTGCGCCCTCTGCAGCAGTCCCTTGTTGTGGAGATTGGTGACGTGCTTGTGGACCGTGGCCAGGGAGCGCAGGTCGAGTCCCCGGGCGATTTCCTCGTACGAGGGTGAGTAGCCGTTGCGCTGGGTGAAGGAAGAGATGAAGTCGAGGACCTCTTTTTGGCGACGCGTGATAGCCATGGGCGGATTATAGCGAATAAAAGGCGAACCGCAAAAAGATTATTTTTGCGGGGCTGAGGGCGCGGAATTCCCGTTTCAGCACTTTGCGGGGTGCGCTTCCCACTTTCAAACCGGGCCTGAGTTTCCTCTCATTCTTTTCTTGTGTCCTGTTCCGCGACAAGCGATGGTGGCTTCAGCGGTTCTTGCGGGGAGCGAATGAGATTTCTGATCGCGGAAGACAACGAGGCGCTGGGTACGTTTTTGAAGCGCGGGCTGGAGGCGGACGGGCACGAGGTGCGGGTGGCCTCCGACGGACAGGCGGCGGTGGATAGCTTTCTGGAGCAGACGCCGGAGATGGCGGTGCTCGACCTGAACATGCCGCGGCTGGACGGTACCGAGGTGCTGCGGTTTTTCCGGACGGTGACGGGCGACCTTCCGATTCTGGTTTTGAGCGCGCGCAATGACGTGGCGACGCGCATCGCGTGTTTTGATCTGGGCGCGGACGACTGCATGATGAAGCCGTTTTCGCTGGCCGAGCTGCGCGCCCGTTGCCGCGCGTTGGCGCGGCGCAGGCGGGACGACAGCCTGGTGCTGCGGCATGGGCCGCTGGAGATGGACCGAGTGGGCCGGTCGGTTGTCTGCGACGGCCAGGCGGTGGAGCTGACAGGCAAGGAATTCGCCCTGCTCGAACATTTGCTGCTCAACCGCGGGCGCTCGGTTTCAAGAGCAACGCTGCTCGAACAGGTGTGGAAGACGCCGGAGGCGGGCACGAATGTGGTGGACGTGTACGTGACATATCTGCGGCGCAAGCTGGGCCGGGAAGCGGGCGCGCTGATTGAGACGGTGCGCGGCGAAGGATATGCGATTGGGCTGCGGAAGCGGCGCGGCGGCGCGGGTGATTCGCAAAGCCGGATTGCGACAAAAGAAGATCAGGCCATCGGGTTGCGAGAGCGGCTCGGCGGCGTGGATGGAAAACTTGCGGTAAATCAAGCCCTGGTTAAAGGAGAACAACAAACATGGCAGCAGCCACAGCACTGAGACCAATACAACCCGCGGCGCGGACCGCGGTGATCGCCAGCGCCGATCTTTCGTTTCGCCAGCGGGTGAGGGAGGCCCTGACCGATCTGCGCTGGAAGGTGCGCGAGGCGGGAGGCGGCGCCGAAGCGCTGGCGCATCTGGACGCGGCGCCGGCGGAGACCCTGATTCTGGATTCCTGGCTGCCAGATCTGGAGATTCAGGAATTTATTGCCGAGTTCGAGAAGCTGCATCCGGTGATCGATCTGGTGACGGTGGATGAGACCTGCCCGCGGCGGACCGGAGTGCGCAGCCCCCGCCGCAACGAGGTGCTGTTCGCGCTGCGGCATGGGCAGGACGCGGACGGAGCGGTCTGGAACGGAGCGCGGGAGATTGAGCGGCGCGAAGCCGGAGCGGAGGGGCCGGGAATTGCTTCAAGAGAGCTTGTCCTTACCGAGCGGGAACGCGCGCTGGGTGAGGCGAACGTGCGGACGGCGGTGGCGGCGTCCTCGGCGTCGTATGTAATGAACGCGGCGTGCCGTCTGCCGGAGTTCATTGGCGAGCATCCCGCGATGCTGAAGGTGAGCCGCCGCATCCGGCTGGTTGCGCCGCATGGCACGCCGGTGCTGGTGGAAGGGCCGACGGGCACGGGCAAGGAACTGGTGGCGCGGGCCATCCACCGGCTGAGCGCGCGCTCTTCCAAGCCGTTTGTGGCTCTGAACTGCGCGGCCATTCCGGAGACGCTGCTCGAGGCCGAGCTTTTCGGGCACACGAGGGGGGCGTTTACCGGCGCGGTGCAGGGCCGGGTAGGCAGGATTGAGGCGGCGCAGGGCGGAACGCTGTTTCTGGACGAGATCGGCGAGATGCCGCTGGCGCTGCAATCGAAGCTGCTGAGGTTTGTCGAAAGCGGCGAGTTGCAGCGGGTGGGCGAAAACGATCCCGTGCGGGTGGATGTGAGGATCATTGCGGCCACGCACAGGCCCTTGGCGCAGCTTGCCTCGCAGGGAAGTTTCCGCGCCGACCTATATTACCGGCTGGCGGTTTTTTTGATCCGCACGCCCGCGCTCACGTCGCATCCGGAGGACCTGCCGGGGCTGGTGGGGCATTTTCTGGCGCGGCAGGCCGAGCGCGGTCCGGCCAAAAGCCTGAGCGCGGACGCCATGCAGATGCTGAAGGAACACAAGTGGCCGGGGAACATCCGCGAGCTGCAACACGTTCTGGAGCGGGCCGCGATCCTGGCCGAAGAGCGTCCGGAGATCGGCGTGGAGGAGATCGAGTTTGGCGATGTGGCGTCGCTGTTCTGAGAGTTCTCCAATGTTTCTGAGCGGCGAATGGCCGGGTTGATGCAGGGAAATTCATTAAATCGGGCACAGCGTTTCGAGTGCGCGAAAGGAGTGGAGCGATGCAGATTACGACGCCGCTGAGCGATGAACTGGGGCGGTATCTGAATCTTTCCGGGCTGGAGCTGAAGCTCACGGCGCAGAACATGGCCAACGTGGATGTTCCCGGCTACCGGACGGTGGGCTTTGATTTCGCCGAGGCGATGAAGCAGCAGATGGGCGCGGCGCTGGCTGAACGCGGCGACGGCCCGGCTGCGGGCGGCGCTGGTGCCGAGGCCGGGCTGGACGGAGTGGATGTGGTCAAGGTGGATGGGCTGGTCGAGCGGCCTGACGGCAACAACGTCTCGATGGACCGCGAAGGCATGAAGATGGCCGAGGCGCAGTTGAAGTTCCGGGTGGGCGAGGAGTTGCTGAAGCACCAGTTTTCGCGGGTGATGGACGCGATTCACGAAGACAAATAATGCCGCAAAGCGGATTGCGGCGAATTGCGAGAGGGAGAGAGATGAATCTTTTCGGAGTGATGGATGTGAGCGCTTCCGCTTTGCAGGCCGAGCGTCTGCGGGCCGAAGTGGTGGCGTCGAACATGGCCAACGCCAATACGACGCGCACGCCGCAGGGTGGGCCTTACAAGCGTCAGCAGGTCGTCTTTGAATCGCAGGCGAATGACCAGGGTGCGTTTGCGAACCATTTTTTGTCGCAGGGGGCTGGATTCAACGGCAATGGTTTAGAAATCAACGATCCGGAAAGCCGGGGTGACATTGGCGGCGTAAAGATCGCGGCGGTGGTTTCGGACAACAGCCCCGGGGTGCGGCGCTACGATCCCGGGCATCCCGATGCGGACAAGAACGGGTATGTGACGTTTCCGGACATCAATCCGCTGACCGAGATGGTGGACCTGATGAGCGCGACGCGCGCTTATGACCTGA
>DASTXK010000033.1:0-9962 GCA_035765555.1 Acidobacteriaceae bacterium | reverse complement strand
AGAATCTTGATGCAGTCGGCTCCGGCTTCCTTCAGCCGACGCACGGACCACAGGTCCAGCAGATCGGGCAGGCGGCCGGGAGTAGTCGCGTCATAACCGGTCTTCTCATAGGCCAGCAGCAGGCCCTTGCCGTTGCGCCGCTTCGAGGCGGGCAGGCCATACTCGGGGTCCAGCAGAATGGCCGAGGCGTGCTTCGTCAGCACCTCCGTCACCAGTTCCTTAAACTCGATCAGCGCCGAGTCGGGAAGCTCCGCCACGCCCTTCTCCTTGGCGAGCGACTTCTTCAGCGACCCACGCTGGTCCATGGCGGCCGCCGCAATCACGCCGCGCTTATCAGACACGGCCTTCATCCCGGCCAGTTTGCCGGGGGTAAGCTTGGTAGACATTATTGGTTCTCCTGCTCTCTGGCCTGTCGCCAGGCGTAATTTGCCTGTCTCACAGGCGGGTTTGGATGGAAAACTGCGTTCAATACCAGTGTAACCCGACCGTCGCCGTTTTCTCATCCATTTATCTGTTCCGGATGAGCCGTGACAGCCTCAAGCTCCCCCGACCACCTTTCCCCGCGGTCCGGAATCTATCCGCATGATGGTTCCGAGGGGTCTTTCATGAAACAAAGTCGCGTCGTCCTCATCTGCACGCTCCTAACTATGTGTTCAGTTACGTTTTCCGCCAGCGGAGCGTCCGCGCAACACCAGCACGGCAATCAAGCTGAAACACATTCGACCCAGCCGCCGCTCGCCACGCCCTCATCCATCCGTGAGGAACACCAACACCTCCATCACCAGCTTGACGAAGCGCTCGCTTCCGGAGGAGAAACGGCGGTCCGGGCCCGCGCCGTGGCCGACGTGCTCCTGCCGCATTTCAAGGCGGAGGAGGAATACGCCATGCCCCCGCTGGGACTTCTAACGGCAATCGCGAACGGTGAGCCGTTGACCAGCGATCAGAGGCGCCAGGCCATTCACATGGCCCGCGATCTCCGGAGCCATTACGAGCAGATGCTCCAGGAGCATCAGCAAATCCATTCTGCGCTGGAGGCTTTGGCATCCACGGCCCGTCAGGAAAACAAGCCCAGGGTGGTTGCATTCGCCGAAACTCTCATGCTGCATGCGCAGAATGAGGAACAAGTCCTTTATCCAACGACGCTGCTGATTGGTAAGTACCTCGAGCAACATTCGGCGGCCGGCCAATGATGCGGCGGTTCCTGCTCAAAAAGCCAACTTCCAACCGCAGCTCAGAATCTCATCACTTTGGTTTTAGGCCGCAGAACGTCGCCAACTTGGCGCTTAGGGAAATTGGAAAATGATGGAAAAGGACCTCAGCCAGGAACGGCGGCCTGGATTCAGCGGAATGGGTCGGCTCGCGACCTCTTTGTACATTCTGCTTGGCTTGGCGGCAATTTTCCCGCTGATCGCCTTGACCGGCTGCGGCGGCAGCGATGGCGGCTCAAGTTCAGGGGACTCCTCAAAGACGCCGTCCCTGGTTTTCAGCGCGAGCAGCAGCAGCATTGTCAAAGGCGATACCGTGACCCTGAGCTGGCAGTTGACCAATGCCGACTCGATCACAATTACGGCCGTGGGCGCCGACGGAGCGAAAAGGCAGATCTCCACGGCGAAAAATCCAGCTTCAGACCAGCCGACGGAAGACACAACCTATACCGCCGTGGCCACCGGGCCGGGAGGCAGCACTCCGCCCCAGTCCGTGTCCGTGACTGTCACGGCGGGCGTGCCGCAGATAACGCAGTTGGCCGCAAATCCCACCACAGTAGTTGCGGGCGCTTCCACAACCTTGACGTGGGACACCAACAACGCCACATCAGTGACCTTTTCACCTGCGCTTCCCCAAGTCGAGGCGGGTGAGATCGGCCCTTTGCCGCCTTCCAACACCACCGGCATTTCAATTCCCGTCCCGCAGACCGTTACCTACACAATGGTCGCCCAGGGCTCAGGAGGCAACAGTCAGCCTTCCACTATCACCATTACCGCGGTCAATATCAAACTCTCCGCGTCTCCAGTCAATAGCGCGCCCAACCAACCTGTCACGCTTACCTGGGATGTCGACAGCTCCGTCACGGCCCTCACCATTGACAATGGCGCTTGCGCTCCATGCACTCCGCTCCCTCACGGCACCATCACCGTTTCACCGAGTGCGACAACCACCTACACGGCGACGGCCACTCTTAAAGACGGTACAGAGCTGAAACAGACCATTACCGTAACGGTGGGTTCAGCCGCCACCGGCAAGATCAAGCACATCTTTTTCATGATGCAGGAGAACCGGTCGTTCGATAATTACTTCGGCGTTCTCGGAGCATACCGCGCCCAGCGTTTACAGCAGTTCGGCATTCAGGCCAGCCCATCGGATGTGGACGGTTTCGATCCCAACGTGGTACTGACGAACCATCACACTGGTACGCGGGTCAAACCCTTCCATGAGCAAACGGTTTGTACCCAGAATGCCACGCCCTCCTGGGATGAAAGCCACCACGACGTGGCATTGACCGGCGGGGACGCCGCATGGCAAACGACCAGCCAGTACAGCGACAGCTCATTCGCAATGAACAATTTCCTCGACACGCCCAACGGCGGTCTTGCCTCCGGTGAAACGAATTACGATCCGGACGGCACCCGCGTCATGGGCTACTACGACCAGAGCGACTTACCGTACTACTACGATCTGGCGACCTTCTTTGCCACCAGTGATCGCTGGTTTTCGCCTGTCCTGACGGCAACCTATCCCAACCGCATGTACCTGTTCGCTGCAAGCTCCTTCGGTCACGAATATCCGGATGAGGACCCGACCCATCCACAGTACGCCGCGGAGACGATCTTCCGCGCCATGAATCAAGCGAACGTGAGTTGGAGCTACTATTACCAGGACGGAATGTTTTTGCCTAATTTCCAGGACTGGAATGATCCCGCCGTACAGGGCAAAACCTTTCACCTGAATTATCTGATGAATACGCTTGCGGGCACTTGCAGCGGCGGGCCCTGCGACTCCGACAAAGCATTGCCTCAGGTCATCTTCATCGAGGCCGCTGCCGGCAAGAGCGGCCTTGACGAACACCCCAACAACAATATTCAGAAGGGCGCGGCTTATGTTCAGTCCATCATCAACGCGCTGATGAACAGCGACGCCTGGCAGGATTCCGTTTTCATCCTGACCTACGATGAGGGCGGCGGGCTGTACGATCATGTGCCGCCCATCACCGTCCCGGCTCCGGATCCTTACTCGCAGGGGCAGTGCCCGGATGTGAACAACGGCTCTTACGGCTACTGCCACACCGGCATCAATCCAAATTTCACCGCCCCCACCCCCGACCAGGGTGGCTACGATATGTTCAACCTGAGCGGTTTTAGGGTGCCCGTCATCGTGATCTCACCTTACGCGAAGCCCCACTACGTCTCGCACGCTCCTATGGACTTCACCGCGATCCTGGCCTTTATTGAGAAGACGTTCAATGTTCCGCCGCTGACAAGCCGGGACAAATACTGGTTCGATAACGGCTCAATGAGCGATTTCTTTGACTTCAGCTCTCCCGCGCTGCTCAACCCGCCCAATTCTTCCGGCGGAGGGTCGGCTTGGGTAGGCTTCCTGCCCACGCAGCCTACGAACGGTGTATGCGACAAAACCAAGGAAGCGGGCGGGATTGTGAACTAGCTCTTCTCTTCACTGCGCCTAATCGTCTCGCCGCGTCCACCTGCGCCTCAACGGCGGAATCCGCAGCTTCCTCGGCCACCACGGCCCCAGCTTCCTCTTCGTCCAGACCAGCAGCGAGCGCACCCACCGATGCTCCGTCGAGAGCAACGCCAGGCCGACAATCAAAAACGGAATCCCCGGAATAATAGGCAGAATGATTCCAAGCAGGCCGATGATGAGGCAAACCCACCCAACCAGCATCCGCAACAAAGGATTCTTATCGACCAGCTTCCGCCAGAAGCCATGCTTGGATTCAGCTTGATTCTCCGCCGGCCCCACTCTCATCTCCCAACCCCTGTCCTGAATCAGACGGGGCGCGACGACCTTCGGTCAACCTCGGAGCAAAAATCCTTTTGCGAAAAATAACGCCCCACCCCGATGGGATGCTGTACAGCGCCGTGACTCAACAGGATAAGGGTTTCCCTGAGGCGTTGCACGCGAAGGGCAGGCATGAAATGGGATTGGATGATCGCGCCTCATGCAAGTTTGTCGTGCAACCGGTTAAGGCGCAAACGCAAAGCAGAAGCGTTACTTCGATTCCTTCCCGCAGGCCCCCGCCAGCGGAGACGATCCGCCGGGAAGGAATTCTTTCACGACCTGAAGCATGGGATTTTCCTCCGCCGTGAGCGGCAATTGCCACACGATTACGCCATCGGAATAGGTGCAGCCGATGGTCGTCGATTCCCGCAGAATTTTCGGCTTTGGGAACCCTTGCTTATGCCAGGAAGTCGAATGCGCATAAACCCCTGCGTAGACGGGAAAGCGTCCGTTCGCGATGACCTTGCCGTCGCGAAGAAATGCGCGCAGTCCGTTGTTCTGCTCGATATTTGTCCACCAGAGCCAGACTCCATCGACGCATCCGGACAGACGCTCCGCCTCCGGAGGATCAAGATCATAGATGGTCGGAACAAAGAGCAGGCGCGAATTGACGGCGCGACCGGCACGATAAATTTTGCAGAGATAGCTGCGCGTAAAAAGCTTGTCGTTGCCGCCCGCGTCCGTGTCGTCGATGTTCACGCCGCGCAGCACGGGATACTTCAGCGAGAGCCGAGCCAGCACATTCATCCAGCGCACAAAGTCCTCGCGATAGGGCAGGCTGTAGCCTTCGGTGTGAGGAATGAGCACCGGCCAGACCTCGATTCCAGCGGCCTGCGCCGCCGGAATCAGCCGCTTGAAATCGTCGAAGCTCATGGGAGGCTTCTCTTCGATGGGCTGGACATAGCAGGTGAAGTGATTCGCCTTGAGCAGCCGGATCGTCGCCGCAACATCAAGATTGTGGTTCTTGTCCTGAATGGGAACGCTCCACGAGCACGGAATGGAACCCATCGCGTGCGTGACCGCGGCCCGCGCCGGCAGTTGCAAAGATGCGGCCAGCAGGGCGACAACCGCAAGCCTGTTCCAAATGCTCTTGACCATGTTCTTCTCCCTAACTATTTACGAGCAGATGCAGAAGCTGAGGACGCTCTCGCGGAGCTTGAATGTCAAACACGATGGCCTTGCCTGTCTTTTGAAACTCCAGCCTGCGGTTTTCCGTCAGATTGAAAATTTCCTTCACTCCGAAATTCATGTTTTCAACGCGGACGGTTGTCCGAGGCTGTTCGGCTTCATGATTGATGACCAGCACATAACCATCCTGCTGGCTTGCGCGCAGGCACGCTTCAATCTCTGGATTGGAAGAAAAGATATTCGGAACCACCCCAGCGCCTCTCGTAATGGCGCGCAGCAGCCGCACCAGCGCGGCGCGTGAAGCCACGTCGCCTGTCTGCCATGTGGCGAAGTACGTGTCCTGCATGCAGAAGCCGAAGAGAAATGCTTGCCCTTTTCCGCTCTTGTTGTGGACCAGCGCGGGAGCATCCTTACTTCCCGCCAGCAGAACTTCTCCCGTCGTGACGCGGCAGGCGCGCGGGCTGACTGCGCGAAGTTCGTAGTCCTCGCCCAGCACGCTTCCGGTGATGATCTCGCCCGTCACCGCATCCTCCGCGTCTCCCGGCTCGGGATGCACAAACCAATGAGGGTCGGTCAGCGACGCGACCCACACGCCGCTGCGATGCACGCCGCCGGTCTGCGCATCCGCGACGCCGAAAATTTTCTCCATCACATCCATTGGCTTTTTGTAGGCGTCGAGCGAGGGCACGCAGTCGGCAATCACGGTGCCTCCGGCATTGACGAACTCGGCGATTCGTTTCGCAACTTCCTCCGGCAATAGCTGAATATCAAAGAGCACCAGCGCTTCGTAACCGTTAAGGTCGACGTCCTTCACCTGCTCCTCGTGCAGGCAGTCCAGTTCGCCGAAGGCCTGGCGGAACAGTTCATACGCCACGGCGACATTCCAATACTCCTGCTGCAACTGGATGTACTGCGTGCGCGGAAACAGAAAACACGCCTTGGCCTTCACCTTTGGACATTTGAGTAGCGCGAGACCGGCCTTCTGAATCACTTCCAGTCCCCTGCCCAGCGTGTCCCAGTGCGACTTGTCTTCGGGAATGTTGTAGCCGCTGATGAGGAAGTCCGCGCCTTGCCCCACGGCGGTGTAACAGACTTCGGTTTCCGCCCACGCTTCGGCCTTCAACTCCGGCCCCATGAACTTTTTGAACCAGCGCCGGTTGTAGGTCCCGAACCAGAACCCCATGTTTTTGCCATAGGTATAGGTCAGGTTGCGAAGCTGCTCGAACGCGAAATGCAACTGGCTCATCCGCGGCTTGCGCAGCTTGCCCATCTCGCCGTACCGATAATCAAACATCATGTACGGATAGATATCGAAAACGAAGGTGTCGGCGAAGTCCGCGCCCCAGTGGAAGACATCGTCCACCGCTACTTTGGAATTTGGCCCCACGCCCGCGCCCATCGCGCCGTGGCTGTCGTGGGTCAGGATCACCTTCACGTCCGGCAGCGCCTCTTTCACCAGCTTGTAAACCTGGCGCCATCCAACCGGAAACTCATCCGACTGAAAATTAATCAATTCCAGCCACTGCTTGGGCGACTGGCGCGCCACTTCCAGGTTGGTCGGAATCTCATATCCGAAGCGCTTCTGGAACTCCCGTCGCGCATCTTCGCTATAGTCGAAGCTCTGCGGCCCCGCGTGAAACGGCTCGTCCTGATAGCAGAACAGGTTGTAAAGGTTCGGGAGCCGCGCCGCCTCCGCCAGTACAGGCGCGAGGTTCTTCTTTACAGCATCAATGTAGCCGGGTGCATAAACCGAAATCGGCGGCGGCAGATTGCGTCCGAAGTTCTCCACCCCACCTTTGGCAAAGGTGTGGTTAAAAGTAAGGAACAAGCCGCGCGAGCGGGCATAGTCCAGCACATATTCATTCGGTCCGGGCGGGAGATGAAAAGGATACTCAAGCCCGGTCACGCCGTGCGCGAGGACCTGGTCGAGCGTTTCGCGCAGCGCGGCTTTTGCCTGCTGCGCCGGGACATTCGCCCACGCGCCTCCACCCGGCACCGGCGAAAGCTGCACCGTGACAGGAAAGAATTCCCTGCCATTTCCAAAAACCTCGGGGGCGGTCTGGCTGCGGGCCTCGCGACTTTCGGCGGCGAGGCCCATCGGCCATTCCAGGGGAGACACTGCGAGAACTAAAGCTGCATTCAGGAACTGCCGTCGATCCATTCTTCCTCAGCCTGCGTTACTGCGGCGGGGCCGCGGTAGTCATCGTGGTCAGCGCAACCATGCCCCCGGCGGGCACGTTCACCGTCACGGTTCCGGTCCCGGCCGTGTTCAACTGGCCTCCATCCGTCACCTTGCCTGCTCCATCGCCGTTCCACACCAGCACATGGAACTCCGTGCCGCGCGGCAGATCGCCGATGGTAATCGGCCCGGCTGTTTCATCCGTCTTCATGGCAAAAAGTGTTAGTTCGCCATTCGGGCCGCGGAAAGGCGTGACGAGATCAGCGCCGGAGCTTCCACTCTGGCCCAGCACCTGCCAGTGCTGGCCCGTGGTGTTGGCCATCAGCCACTCCATATAGTAGGCGGGACGCAGCGGCCAGCGGTCCTGCCCCGGAGCCGGATTAAACAGGTAGCCGATCAGCGAGTGGTCCTGATAGCTAAAGTCGTACTGCGCGCGATACAGGTCCCACTTGGACATTCCGATGAAGCCGTCGTTCAGCGAAACCATATTGAACCACGCCTGCTGGTATCCGGCAATGTTCGTCTCATTCACAGGAGTGAGGCTACCGTCGGAGTTCACGTAATACCCGGCGGCGGTGGCCACCAGCGCGCCATTTCTGTATGGGTCAGGATCCTTCAGCGCGACGCCATTCTGGGTCTTATATCCGCGCACGCCATACTCGGTAATGGAGAGCGGTTTAATGTTATATCCCTCACTCTTCAACGTATCCATGTACGCCAAAATTCCGTCCAGACGAGTAATCATGTAGCCGGCATCGTAGTAATTCCAGTAGATGTGCTCCGACCAGCCGTCCAGAACATCGTCCATGTGCTGCGCCATGTAAAGGAAGAAAGGCGCTTGGCCATTCAGCACGAGGTCGCCGCCCACCAGCTTGATCTCGTCGCGAATGCCATCCTGCTTCAGATACATATCAAGCTGGCGATAAGCGTATTCATAGAGCGCCATGTTGCTCTTGATGTAGGCCACGGAGTCGGGCTCGTTCTGGACTGTGAGTTCCTTGATCACCGTGATTCCGTGGTTCTTCACCAGATCGTTTACAGTCGCCGCGAAGTTCTGCATGTCCGTGTTGATATAGACTTCCGCTTCCTCCGTGGTCAGCTTGTTGGAGGGGTGCGTCAGGAACCACCAGGTGATGTTGACGTCAGCTCCGGCTTTCTGCGCCAGCTCAACTGTTTTGTAGTTGGAGTCCATCAGGTTTTGGTTTCCCGGCAGATAGGCTGCGGGGGAAAGAAAAATTCGGGACAGGCCCGGGTGCATGGCTTCCACTTTGGATTCGAGGTTGCCCACCTCCTCGGGCGGCTCGTTGCCAGTGAACCCGCGGGAGGGATCATTCTGCGCCGTGTAGACGTAGCCGTTCATCTGCGCCCCGTAGCCTTCAAAATCCGGCACCACAATCTGGCGCGCGTTCACCGCAAACTCCGTCACCGCTGTCTTCCCGTTCAGCGTCACCGGCACCGCGTCCGGCCCGGCTATTCCCTTCGCATGGACCAGCACCACATCCGAAAGAGGAACATCTCCCAGATCGATGACCGCTGGGCTGCCCGTGGAAGCGATGTTGGTGTAGTCGGTCTCAGACACAAGCTGCCCCGCCGGCGTCAGCACCTGCACATCCACGCTGTCAAAAGATTCCGAAGCGACCGCCTGCCCATCGTTCGTTGTCACCGAGACATAAAGCTTCGCGCTCGTGTCCTGAGCGCCGCGCAGCGCATAAACGTCCAGCGCATATTGCCCGGGACTTTCCGGCAAGGTTTGGGCCAGAGCTGATGCGCCGGGCAGCATGGCCGCCGTTAGCAATGCGAGAGAAGAGAGAACGACTGATTTAGACAAAAAGGCGAATTTCGACATGCCGGCGAGTCTCCTTTGAAGCCATTAGGGGGAGCGTGATACGGCAAAAAAAGCTGGAGCGCGGAATCCGCGCTCCAGTTCTGATAGGAGGTCAGAATTTGGCGCTCAGGCTGAGCTGGATTGCGCGCTGACCGTCGCCGCCCGTAATCATCCCGGAGTTCGCGACCGGGTTGCCGCCATCCCGCGTATCGGCGATGTTGGCAACCGGATTTCCTGGGTTGAAGTGGTTAAAGGCGTCAAAGAAGTCCGCGCGGAAATTCATATTCAGCCGCTCCCACATGTGAAAGTTCTTGGAACCGCTCATGTCCCAGTTCCAGGAACCCGGCCCAAAGAGCAGGTCTCTGGCGGAATTGCCCCACTGCCACGGTTGCGGCGGCGCGAAAGCGTCGGTGTTGAACCACGGAATCCCGTTCACTATGTCGTGAGAGTGCGAGCGGCCCTTGGTGAGCGAGACGCCCGGCACGCGGTCTGCGCGTCCTCCCCACCAGCCCGTGATTCCCGTGCCCGTCTGGGAGAAGTTCACCGAGAACGGCATTCCCGTGTTATAGGTCGAGATGCCCGCGATCTGCCAGCCGCCCAGGACCGCGTTCTCCACACCGTTGATGCTGTGCAGGAAGCGCCGCCCCTTACCAAACGGCAATTCGTAGACATAATTGAAGGTCAGCCAATGCCGCGCTAGCCCCAGGGAGTTTCCGTAGTCCAGCTCCGGATGCTGCCACCGCTGCGGGCCACCGGACGTCGGAACAGTATCCAGCCCCTTGCTGAATTGATATTCCGCCTGGAAGCTGAATCCGT
>DASTXK010000032.1:0-4421 GCA_035765555.1 Acidobacteriaceae bacterium | reverse complement strand
CGGCGGCTTCTCCGGATGGATGAGCTATCCGCTGGCGCAAGACGTTGGCTACGACCCTTCGCTGTATACAGTGCGGCAGGGCGAGCAAACGGCGCTGTTCCACAAGTTCGATGCTTACGGCCAGACGCAGGCGTGGTTCGGGTTCGTTCGTCCACTGACGTTTTCCGCAGGCCCGGCTGCGAGCATCGATTTGCGCTATCGGCTGAAAGCGGCGGGCGAGTTCAGCGATGCGCGCCTGACTCTGGTTGGGGCGGACGGGCACAAATACACCGCCGCGCTGCCTTCCGCGAATTCAGAACACTCAGCCCACATCACAGGCGCGCAGCTTGGGCTGAAGTCGCCGGCGAAAATCGTAGCCATCATTCTTCAGGGCCGGTTGCGGAACCCTCCTAAAGGTTCCGAGTCGGATTGGGTTTTGGAGAGTTTCGAGTTGCACGCCACACGTCCAAAGCAGGTCACGCTCGTGACTCCGAAAATGGATGCGGCGGTGGACGGGGCGAGCGGGACATTCGTCTCGCGCGAAGTTGTGCGGGCGGGCGCGCAACTGCGGGTTCAACTGGCGTCCGATGGGCCGGCGACCATTGCGGTGTACGATCCGGCGGGCAGTCGCGTAAAGGACGTGCCCATTCCCTCCGGCCAGAAGAGCGCGGAAGTTTCGCTCGGGAGCAATCCTCAGCCGGGGCTTTGGCGCGCCGAGGTCACGCAGGGCGACGCGAAGACTGGGTTCCGGTTTCTCGTTCTCGGCGCGACTCCGGCGCATGGGCACCTGCTGTTGCCTGAACGGCGGCTCGATGAGTTGAGTCACGCTGCGCGGTACGCCGATGTCCGGCGGGACATCCACGAGCGCGCGCGGTCGCTGGCGGCAAAGATCGACTTCAGCGCGGAGGCCGGAGACAACATTGAGGCAATGCCGTCCGGGCCGGGAATTGGGCCGGCGTATGCGGGCCAACTGACGCCGTATTTGCTGATGGTGGAAGCCTACGCGAACGCCGTCGCCTACAACGCGCTGGACTATCGCCTGAACGGAAATCATGATGCGCTGGATGCGGCGCAGCGCGCGTTGCTCGCCATGGCGCGCTGGAAAACGTGGAGTCCGGAACGGTTTCGCCAGCACGGAATGAACACCTACTACGAAGTGGGGTGCATTGCGCAGCGGCTGGCCTTTGGGTACGACCTCATCGCGGACCAGCTCTCGCCGCAGCAGAGAGCAACGGTCGAGGAGAGCTTTTGGAAGCAGGCGATTGAGCCGGTCGTGCGCGAGTACTTCCTCTACAACCGTAATCCCATTGCGGCCAGCAACTGGATGGCGAACTCGGTGGGCGGTGCGCTGGCGGCGGCTGTGGCCACGGCGGGAGATTCGCCCGAGTGGAACCGCCGCGAAGCTCCGGCGATAGCCGAGTTGCAGTTCGCCTTTGAGGAGGCGCTGCATGGACTATTTCCCGGCGACGGCGGCGAGGCCGAACCGGCGGGTTACGAGAACTTCGCCATGCAGGGCATTTCGTGGGGCATGAGTTCGCTCGCTGATCTGGGCATTCAGCCGAAGGGCGCGCAGACCATGCTCGATGGATTCTGGTGGCCTTACTACGCGACGGTGAAGCCCGGGACGCAACTCGACACGGGCGATTTCGACGGCCATCTGAAGGGGCTCTCCGGACTCGCGTGGGGAGCGGAGCACGCGGGGATTCCCGAGCTTCGGGCGTTCTACGAGGCGGGCACGCATCTGGACCTGACGCAGGATGCTCCGGCGGATCAGAACGGGCACCACTTGGAGGAGTTGCTGGGGCCGCTGGACCTTGCATGCTGCTCGGGGCCAGCCAAGGCATTCGATGCGCCGCCGCCCTCGCGCATTTTCGCGAAGCGCGGCAGCGCGGTGCTGCGCAGCGGCTGGGGACCGGACGCCACGGTGATCTCGCTGCGCGTGGGGCCGTGGTTCAACCATGAGCATCACGACGAGGGCAGCTTCCAGGTGGCGGCCTTCGGGCAGACGCTGGTCAAGGAAGCAGGATACGCCGCCTACTACACCGATCCGCATTATCAGGACTACTTCACCCAGGCCGCCGGACACAACACTCTGCTCATTGACGGAGACGCTTTCAGCCAGCAGGCGTTCCATGGTCGATACTGGCCGGGTTTCCAGCATCCGCAGTTCAGCGCGTCGCTGCTGGGGGCGGGCTTCGATTATCTGAATGCCGACTTGACCTCCGCTTACGATGGCCGCTTGCAGAGCTACACACGCGAGTACGTCTTCCTGAAGCCGGACATTCTGATAATCCATGACCGGGCGCGGTCGGCGGAGCCGCACCAGTTCTCATGGCTGCTCCACACATCAGGCGAGGCGAAGGTCGAGACCAGCGGAGCCGATGCTTCCATCCAGTTGGGTGATGCGAGCGCCAGCATAACGGCAGCGGGGCTGAACGCGGCGTGGAAGACAGCCACGATGCCGATTTCGATTCTGCGGTTCAAGACGCTTGATGGCGCTCTGATCGAGGCTCCACAGGAGCTTCATCTGGATTCCGCGCGGGGCCGTTCAGCGGATTTCCTTGTAGGGATGAAGCTGGGTTTGAACCAGAGCAGCCACGAGCAGTTGCAGCCGTTCACAACGGCGGCTGGAGAAGGGCTGCGTTCGGCGGATGGAAAAACGGCGGTGGTGTTCCGCACCGGCGCGGGGCCGCTGCAACTCTCAGCAATTAAGACCGACGGCTCGGTGCTGGCGAAAGACGGCTCGGGTTGGATGGCTGTTGGCGCGACTTCGGTCGAGCGCGACGGGCATGAGGTGTTCCACGCTTCCACTCCGGTCAATGTGGAGTGTAAGAGTGCCGCGTCGGGCGCGAGCCTTACGCTGCACACTCCGGCGGGCGCGTCGGTTGAGATTGCCTCCGCTGCCAAGCCGCATTCGTGGAGTTGGATGGGAAGGTGGTCCAACCTATATATAAAGATGGCAAGTTGGGTTTCGCGGCAATAGGCGCGGGCGAGCACCACGTCAAAATCAGGTGACGAACAGAAGAGGAGTTATGGACCAGATACGAATTGGAATCATCGGGCTTGGCAAAATGGGCCGGACGTGCATCCGGGTTTTCGGCGAGCATCCGCTGTCCAAGGTGGCGGCGGTGTGCGCTCGGCGCGCGGAGCAGGTGGACGAGGCGGCGGCGGAGTTCGGCGTTCCCGGATACACCGACCATCGCAAGATGCTGGAGAAGGAGAAGCTGGACGCTATAGTGGTTTCGACTCCGGACAACTGGCATTACGGCTTCGCGCACGACGCGCTGGAGGCCGGGTGCCACGTCTTCGTGGAGAAGCCCTTCACCACCAAGACCTCGGAAGCCGACGCGCTGCTGCGGCTCGCGCGCGAGAAGCGGCGCAAGATCCAGGTGGCGTTCAACCATCGCTGGCTTTCGGCCTACAACCAGGCGCACGCCACGATTGCCGCTGGAGAGATCGGCACGCCGCTGGCCGGGTACGCGCGCAAGAACGATACGATTGTCGTCTCAACCAAGAACATTCGCTGGGCGGGCGAGACCAGCCCGGCGTGGCTGCTCTCGGCGCACGACATCGACCTGGTGCGGTGGTTCCTGGGCAGCGAGCCGGTGGAGGCGCGGGCGTGGGGACGCAAGGAGGTCCTGGTCGCGCGCGGCATTCCGACGTATGACATTATTCAGGCGCAGGTGAAATTCGCCTCCGGCGCGTTCGTCACGTTTGAGTCGGGATGGGTCTATCCCAACACTTTCCCGACGGTGGTCGATTCGTTCATTCAGATCGTCGGCTCCGCCGGTCACGTGAACCTGGACCGCAAGCGCGAGTCGTTCGAGGTGAGCACCGAAAAATCATTTTCTTATCCCAAGGGCTTTTTGATGGCCGATATTTTCGGGCGGCTGCGCGGAGCGTTTCCGTCGTGCCTTGAGGATTTTCTGTTTGCGATCCAGAACGACACGACTCCCAGAGTCACGGGCTTCGACGGCCGGCAGGTGACGGCGGCGCTGGAGGCGATCCATACCTCGCTCGAAAATGGCGGCGGGAATGTTGCGGTTGAGCCTCCGCCCGCGAACCTTTCTTAAGAGCCGCTCAGAACAGCGGGGTCTGCTTGCGAGGGAGTGGCAGATCGAAGTGCTCGTAGGCGAGGCGGGTAGCGACGCGGCCTCGCGGGGTGCGGTCGAGGAATCCGCGCTGGATCAGGAATGGCTCGTAGACCTCCTCCAGCGCGTCCTCCTCCTCGGCGAGAGTGGCGGCGAGGGTGTTGAGGCCGACGGGGCCTCCATCATATTTCTCGATGATGGTCATGAGCAGGCGGCGGTCGAGTTCATCGAATCCGTGGGCGTCCACTTCGAGCATTTTGAGGGCGTATTCGGCAGTGGCGCGATCGATTTTTCCTGAGCCGCGCACTTGAGCGTAGTCGCGAACACGCCGCAGCAGGCGGTTGGCAATGC
>DASTXK010000031.1:0-8272 GCA_035765555.1 Acidobacteriaceae bacterium | reverse complement strand
CGGATCGAATTCGACTTCGATCTGGTCGGGAGTGGCGGAGACCTGAACGTCGTCGAGGGAGCGGACGATCCAGTCGGCGGCGCTGAGGGTTTCGAGCGGATGGGAAAAGAGCGTGGCGAGGACGCGGCATCCGGCGGCGTGTCCGGCGGTTGCGCCGGAGGGGGAATCCTCGATGACGAGGCAGTCGGCGGGCGGCAGGCCGAGGAGTTTCGCTCCGGCAAGATAGGGTTCGGGGAAGGGCTTGCCCAGAGTGACCTGATCGGCGGAAACAAGGCGCTCCGGGGTGGGGATTCCTCCGGCGCGGAGGCGGCTGAGGGCCAGCCGGTGGGTGGCCGAGGTCACGACGGCCCATCGGTCGGGCGGGAGCGTCTGGAGGAAGCGGACGACTCCGGGGAGGGTTTCGAGGCCCTCGTTGTCCTCGACCTCCATGTCCTCGATGCGAAGCATTTCCTCGCGGGCGTCAAGGTCGGGGCGGAGGAACTGGACGGACTCGATGGCGCGGCGGCCATGGGCGGTCTGGATGGCGACGGCGGGATCGACTCCGTGGGCCAGGGCCCATTTGGTCCAACTGCGCTCGACTGAGCCGAGGGAACTGACGAGGACGCCGTCCATATCAAAGAGGATGCCGCGGACTGAAATCTTCATAAAATTTTCCGCCGTGATCTAGAAAACAAAAGACTTACAAATTTGATCTAGAAAACAAAGGGGTTAGAGGCAAAATCTAGAAAACAATGAAGTTAGATGCAAAAGCAACTGGCAGCGGGTCAGCAAGTCAGCGAAAAGGCGGTCAGCTAAGGAGCGGTCAGCTAAGATGAAGAAGAGGTTGATCTTGAAAACAAAGGAGTTGCATAATTTGATCTTAAAATAAAATGCAAAATCTAGAAAGCAAATGATTTATCGACAGACAGATCTCGTGCCGGTTGCTCCGAGCCGTATGCTTCTACATCTATTTTACTGAATTGCGGGGAAATAAATTGCATGTTCCCCGGAAGGGTTTTGCCCGTTCATTGAGACCTATGAAAACCAGTGAACGGCTAACGCGGCGCCTTCGAAAAGACCGGCCCATGGCTACGATCAGCATTCGGATTCCCGAGGACGTAATTGAGGATCTGAAGGGAAGCAACTTGATTTCTGGCTTCCCGCCCGCTACTTCACGAAAAACTCGGACATGGATGGGGCGGTGGCGGCGGCTGCGGGAGGATTGGGCAGGTTGAGTTCTTCCATGATGCTGCGCAGCATGCTCTGGTGCTGGTAGAGAGTGGAAGACTGCTGCTTGTAGGCCGACTTTGCTCCAGGGCCCCAGAAGACCGGGGCGACATGGCCTCCGCCGTGGGCGATGTCGATGCCAGCCGATTCATCGAAATTGACGATCAGGACGCCGTCACCTCCGGGCTGGAAGGCGGAGTATTGGGACAGAGGCTGGACGATATTGGTCTGGAGCCAGGTGTCGGCGGCTTTTTGGGTGCCGCTGTGGGCGTCGTCGTCAACATTGGGAATGACAAAAGAAAATTGCGGCAGGTCGCCGCTGGCCAGATCTTTGGCGAACTGGCTGAAGGGCACGATGGTCTGCTGGGCGACCTTGGGGTTGTCGGCTATGTCGGAGAGCATGGCGAACGGGTTGTGGCGGATGACGTAGAGTCCGGTATTGCCGCCGAGATAGCCGGCGCTGGGAATGCCTTCGGCATAAATCTTGAACGAGACTTTGGCGGCGAGCATCCGGCGCGCGAGATTGTCCACATCCCAGACTGCGGTGGAAGTGTCGTCGATTGTGAGAATTTGCCCGGTGGTCAGCATGAAGTAGTTGCCGATGGAGGGGTGGACATTGGCGTAATAGTTGGTCGCGAGCGCGCCCCCCTTAATGAGGTTATTCAGGTTCGTCCAGTCAGTGGTGTTGCCCACCACAGTGGTGTAGCTCTGGTTTTCTTCCATGACCATGACGATGTGGGCCAGGGTCGCCGGCGGAGGCTGGGTTGGCGGCGGCGGCGTGGGGGTCGGGGTTGGGGAAATTGCGGTTGGCGAGCTTCCGCAGGAGGCGAGGACAAACAGCAATAACGCGGCGAGGGCGGGCGTGGTACAGCGCATTAATTTTGAAGTTCGCGGGAAGCCGATCATAGTTGGACCGCCATCTATAGGGTGCTGATGGCCGAAGAAGGGTTTGTTGGGATTTGAGTACTGAAGTCAGGTTGAGTTTTGGCTTGTCCCCCACACAAGCCAAAAGCGGGCTTGTGTCCACCCCACGAACGAAGACCCGTTCGTGGGGACCCCGGTGTGGGCCACCCATTTGGATAAGAAACGCAGATCCTTCGACTTGTTGCCGCCTATCGGCGTCAACTCCGCTCAGGATGACATCGGTTGTTATTGGGTACTGCGTGGCTTAGTGGATGCGGACGCCGCCGGAGCCGGTCTGGACGCGGACGGTGGGGCCGCCTCCTCCGTTGATGTCTCCGCTGACGTGGAAGGGATTGGCCGTGCCGTGGACGGTGAGCGGCGGGTCGCTGTGGATGTTGCCCGATCCGGTGCTGGCGTCGAGCGAATAGCGGGAGTTTCCAGTGTTCAGAGTGACCTTGCCGGAGCCGGTAACAATTTTCCAGTCGGCCTGGGGGTTGCCGGAGATTTCGATGTCTCCTGAACCAGTCTCGGCGTAGAGTTTGCCGGTGACGCCGGTGAGGCGGATGTTTCCGCTGCCGGTGCCGACGCGAACATGCTCGGCGTTGTTCATCATGGCGTGGATGGTCCCGGAGCCGGTGTTGAGAGCGACGGTGCCGGTGAGGTCATTGACCTCGATGTCTCCGGAGCCAGTTTCCGCCCGGAGGGATGCACCGAGATTGGAGACGTTGATGTCTCCGGAGCCCGCGGCGGTGCTGACAATGGTGCCGCGCGGCACAGTGATGACGTAGTCAATGGATACGTTGTTGTAGTGGGTGTGCTTGCCGATGTCGATCTGGTTGCCGTTCTGCGTGATCGGTGGGTGATCGGCGACTTCGCGGGCGCTCTGCCCTGGCGAGCTACTGAACAAGCCGCTTGAGGCATGAATATGGCCGATGATGTGGACGGAGCCTGCTGGACCGGGAGTGATGTGAATATATCCGGAGCCGGTGCTGACGTTGAGGGTGGCCGCGCCGGTTACGTGGAGGGTGCGGTCGAAGGTGCCTTCGGCGGCGAAGAGCGCGGCGGGCGTGAGGGCGAGCGTGAGAGCGGCTGCGGCGAAGCGAAGATTCATAAAGTGTGCCTCCGGAGTGGGATACGACGGACGGCGGTGGATGGTTCCAGTGTAGAACTTGTTCCCCACGTCTCAGGATCGCTTGTTCCCCACTCAAGCCCAAAGTCGGGCTTGAATGGGCCACCCGGAGTGCGGCGGACTAGTCCGGATTGGCGAAGAGGAAGATGAGTTCCATTTCGGGGTTGGGAATGTCGGCGGGGGCGTAGACGGCGAAGTTGCGGGCGCGGGTTACGGCTTCCCAGACGGGGCCGGTGCGCTCGATGGAGAAGTACTGGTAGCGCAGCTTGACGGGAATGGCGCGCGGCGGCACGGGGACGTGCGTGAGTTTGAGTCCGGGGAGCGCCTGGCGGATCAACTGTTCGATATGCGTGGCCGAGCAGGACTTGGCGAGCGCGGGGACGCGGCTAATGAGGTCGGCCTCCTTCATGTCGCTGGAAATGGCGAGGTAGAGGCGGGAGTTCTCGAAGTATTGGTCCTTGTCGATGGCGGTGGCGTAGATGGAGTCGCGCAGCGGCTTGAGCGGCAGGGCGACAAAGTTGCTGGGGATGACGGTGTCGAGCAGTTCGGTAATGGTGGCGTCGAGGGCGAGGAAACAGGGGCCGAGGCGCTCGTGTTCGTACTTGGGGAGATCGCGCGGCTCGATCTTGGTGGAAAACGTGGTAAGCGCTCCGGCGAGCGAGAGCATTTCGAGGAAGAGGGCTTCGGGGTGGACCTGATCTGCCTCAAGCATGTGGCGCAGCACGGGAAGCTGCGAATTGATGGTGTAGAGGAGCCAGAAGTTGGCGATGTCCGACGCGGTGAAGTCGGCCAGCGACTGGTTGCGCTGGCGGCGCGAGCCGGCGAGCTGACTGCTGCGGGCGACGAGGGTTTCAATTTCGCCGCGCAGGATTCCGGAGAGCAATTCGCTGCTCTTGAGGTTAAGCATGGGCGGCACGAATTTTGCATCGAGCCGGTAGCCGCCCGCCTCGGTGCGCTCAATTTGCGCGAAGGGCAGCAGGACGGAGCCTTCGAGGTTTTCGCCCTCGGCGAGGATCTGAAGATTTTTGCGGGCGAGCGAGACGGGCTTTTCCACGCCGGAACTGTTTTCGTCGCGCAGCATCTGGAGTTCGGCATAGAAGCGGGTGCTGACGCCTCCGCGCTGGAGTCCGATGTTGATTCCGCCGGGGCGGTCCTGGGGAATGGCGAGATAGAAGGCGCAGGTCTGGCGGTTATCGTGGAAGCACTCTTCGAGGTTGCGTGAGCGGGGCAGGGCGTCGGAGGCGGGCATGTCGAGCATGAGTCCGTCGGGGAAGACTCCGGAGGCCTGGGTGACGCTGAGGCGGCCTTCGGCGAGGCCTGCGGCGTCAATCTGGATGGTGGAAAGGCCCCAGTTGCGGAACGAGAGCGCACCGGAGAGGAAGCGAAGGGTCTCCTCAAAAAAGCGGTCTTGGGCCTGCAGGTGCTGCGGTGAAAGAAAGACGCCTTTGGACCAGACAACAGGTTGCAATTGACGCATGCACGGATTCCCCATCGGGCATGAGTATACATCGGCGCTGGGACGGTGGAGAGAGGCGCGGGGCGGGGACACCGAAGGTTACTTTTTGCACCGTGTTCAGTCTTGACAGGCGGTGTTCATCCTTTTAATAATCACTACGCTCAGAGAAAAATAAAACAGCCTTTCCGAATTGATACCGCGAGTTGTGTTCTGTTCGGCGGGAAGCATTCAGAGCAGTTCCGATATTGTTCTCCACGCAAGTGTGTTCTGACATTACAGTGCGAAGGTTCTCCGCGCTCAATCTTCGAGGGAAAAAATTATGGCTAGAGAGAGTACGCAGCACAAACTGGACCGCGTGCGTTCGCCGCGCGTGCATATCACCTACGACGTCGAGATCGGGGACGCGATCGAGATGAAGGAACTGCCCTTTGTGATGGGCGTTCTGGGAGACCTTACGGGCCAGCCGGAGCAGCCGCTGGCGGCGCTGAAGGACCGCAAGTTCGTCGAGATCAACCCGGACAACTTTGACAGCGTTCTGAAGGGAATGCAGCCGCACCTGGCATACTCGGTCGCGAACAAGCTGAGCGACGATCCGAACGCCGGGCAGATCGGCGTGAACCTGAAGTTCGAGAGCCTCGATGACTTTTCGCCGGAGAACGTGGCGAAGCAGGTGGGCCCCCTGAAGGAGCTTCTGGACCTGCGGACGCGGCTCTCTGACCTGCGCGGCAGCCTGCAGGGCAATGACAAGCTGGACGAGGCGCTGTTCGAGGCGGTGTCGAATACTGAAACGCGCGATAAGCTTCGCGCGGAACTGGGCAAGTCCGGAGGTGAGAAATGAGCGCGGCAAAATCGGAAGCTTCCGCAAACCAGACCACAGTCGAGCAGACATCCGAACAGGGGCTGCTCGACCAGATCGTAGCCCAGGGACGCTTCAACCGCGACGCCGCCAGCCTTGAGCGCGGGCGCGACATGGTGAAGGAGTTCGTGGCCCAGGTGCTCGAAGGGCACATGACCCTGACCCGCGACGCCGAGGCGTCGATTCAGGCGCGCATCGCGCAGATTGACCGGCTGATTTCGCTCCAGTTGAACGAGGTGCTGCACTATCCGGCGTTTCAGAAGCTGGAAGCGACGTGGCGCGGCATCAAGTACCTGCTGGACCAGTCGGAAACCAACGAGATGCTCAAGATCAAGGTGCTGAACGTATCGAAGCGCGACCTGCTGAAGGACCTGCAGCGCGCTCCGGAGTTCGACCAGAGCCAGTTATTCAAGAAGGTCTACGAGGAAGAGTTCGGCGTGTTCGGCGGCGCTCCGTTCGCTGCGCTGGTGGGCGACTACGAATTCGGACGCGGGCCGGAAGACATTGAGCTTCTGGAGCGGGTGTCGCAGGTTGCCTCGGCGGCCCATGCGCCATTCCTCTCGGCGGCAAGCTCGGAGTTGCTGAACCTGAGCAGCTACACGCAATTGGGCGCGCCTCGCGATATCGGGAAGATTTTCGATTCGACTGAGTACGCGAAGTGGAAGTCGTTCCGGCAGTCGGACGATTCTCGGTATGTGGCGCTGACGCTGCCGCATATCCTGATGCGCCTGCCTTACGGAAAAGACACCAAGCAGATTGAGGCCTTCGACTACGAGGAGGCGGTGGACGGCAGCGACCACTCGAAGTATCTGTGGGGCAACGCGGCGTTTGGATTGGGCGCGCGGCTGACCAATTCGTTCTCGAAGTATGGCTGGTGCGCGGCGATCCGCGGCGTGGAAGGCGGCGGGCTTGTTGACGGGCTTCCGGCGCACACCTTCCGGACGGACGAGGGCGATGTGGCCCTGAAGTGCCCGACGGAAGTGGCCGTGACGGACCGTCGCGAGAAGGAACTCGCCGATCAGGGTTTGGTTCCGCTGGTCCATTGCAAGGGGACCGACTACGCGGCGTTCTTCAGCGTGCAGACGGCGAACAAGCCGAAGCTGTACGACAAGGAAGCGGCCAACGCCAACGCGCGCCTCTCGGCGCAGTTGCCGTATATGCTGGCCATGTGCCGGTTCGCGCACTATCTGAAGGCGATGATGCGCGACAAGATCGGCAGCTTTATGAGCCGTCAGGACTGCGAGAAGTTCCTGAACCAGTGGATCAGCCAATACGTCGTTTCCGATGACAACGCATCGCAGTCGGCGAAGGCGAGCCATCCGCTGAGGGAGGCGGCGATTCAGGTGTCTGAAGTCCCGGGCAAGCCTGGCGCCTATCGCGCGGTGGCATTCCTGAAGCCGCATTTCCAACTCGACGAGCTTTCTGTTTCGCTCCGTCTGGTCGCGGATTTGCCGGCATCGGCGCGGAAGTAGGAGCGATCGGTGCGGAAGCGCCGGTCGTGCAGGTTTTTGGCAGAAGTTCAGCAGTCATCAGGTATTTACGAAAGGGGTAGGGAATGGCAGTTGATTATTTTCTGAAACTCGACGGGATTCAGGGCGAGTCGGTTGACTCCAACCACAAGGACGAGATCCAGATTCTTAGCTGGAGCTGGGGCGGATCGAATGTCTCATCGGTCGCGGGTACAGGCGGTTCGGGCGCGGGCAAGGCCAGCTTGTCTGACCTGAGCATCATGGCCTACTTCGATAAATCCACGCCGAAGTTCTTCAAGTCTCTCTGCGCGGGCACGCACATCAAGACGGGCGTGATGAGCGCGATCAAGTCGGGCGCGGACGGCAAGCCCTATCTGAAGGTCGATTTGAAAGAGTTGTTCGTGACGAGCCTGCAAATTTCGGCTTCGAGCGAAATTCCGACGGTCAGCGTTTCGTTCAGCTACAACGAGATCAAGGTTGATTACTCGACGCAGAACGAGCAGGGCAACATTACCAGCACAGGCCCGGTCACCTACAACACGAAGGAAAACAAGCTGTCGTAAGGTCGTGTTGAATGGATGCGCTTGCTCTATATCGCGCCGGGCAGCTTAAGCCGGCAATAGACGCGCTTGGTGTTGAGTTGAAGAAACAGCCTCTCGACACCAGGCGCCGCACCTTTCTGTTTGAATTGCTGTGCTTCGCGGGCGAGTACGACCGCGCGGCCAAGCAGCTTGATGTTCTTTCCGACTCGAGCGCGGAGGCGGCGGCGGGAGCGATGCTGTATCGTTCAGCCCTTCACGCCGAACGGACACGGCAGGAGATGTTCGCCGAGGACAAGCTGCCGATGTCCACCGCGCACCCGTCTTCTTCGGGCGCGTTGAACGGCACGGAGTTTGCGGAACTGACCGACTCAGATCCGCGGATTGGCGCGCATCTTGAGGCGTTCATCGCGGGCAGCTATACGTGGATTCCGTTCGCGTATATCGAGTCGATAGAGACGGAGCCGCCGAAGCGGCTGCGCGATCTGCTATGGATTCCGGCGGTCTTGCATACGACGGATGACTTTCGTCTTCAGGATTTGGGGGAAGTGCTGCTGCCCGTGCTGGCGCCGCTCTCGTGGAAGCATCCGGATGATGCTGTGCGTCTGGGCCGGTCGACAGTGTGGATGGATGACCCGAAGTATGGGGAAGTTCCCGTTGGGCAGAAGTCGTTGTTGTTTGGAGAAGAAGAAGAACCGTTCTTGCAAGTGCGGA
>DASTXK010000030.1:0-2949 GCA_035765555.1 Acidobacteriaceae bacterium | reverse complement strand
GCAGTCCATCGAGCAAAACCTTTCCACCTTCTCCGCGCACATTGCGAACGTCAACCGCATTCTCGCGCGGGCCGATGGGCAATCGCTGGTGCTGATTGATGAGCTTGGCTCGGCAACCGATCCGGACGAAGGTTCGGCCCTCGCCGTTGCGGTTGCGGAGCGGCTTTTGCGGGCCGGCGCGTGGGCCATCCTCTCGACCCACCTGACTGCGCTCAAAGTCTATGCGGAAAACACCCCCGGCGTGGTGAACGCCGCCGTGGGTCTGGACGAAGAAACGCTCGCGCCAACCTACCGGCTTCGTCAGGGAATTCCTGGCGCATCGGCTGGCATCAGCATGGCCGCGCGGCTTGGCATGAATTCAGAAATCGTGTCTGCGGCGCGCGCGCGGCTGGGTTCGCAGACTGAGGAAATAGGGAAGTTCCTCGACCGGCTCCACGAGCAACTCCGCGACCTCACGGCGGAGCGTGAGCGCGTGCGCGGGTCGGAGGAAGCCCTTCAGCGCGAGCGGCGGCGGCTCGACGCCGATGGAATCAAGGAGTGGCGGGTCAAGGTTCGCGAGATGGAACAGAAGCTCGCTTCTTTGCTGAAGGATTTCGAGTACCAGGCCCGCGAGACTGTGCGCGCCATCGGCGACCGCGCTTCGCAGCAGAAGCTCTCGAAAGACGCCGAGCGCAGAATGGCGCGGCTCCGGCGCGAGTTTTCCGAAAGCTTCAACGCGGCGGTGGTGGCGCAGCACACCGGCGCGGACCAGGGCGACGCGAACGCGCAGCCGCATATCATCCGCAACGTCGCGGTGGGCGACACTGTGCGGCTCCGGTCGCTGGGGAAAGACGGCGTGGTTCGGCGGCAGGTGGATGAGGGCACATTCGAGGTCGCCGTCGGCCTGATGAAGATGCGCGTGGCTCGCGATGAAATTGCCTCGGTAATCAAAACTGCTGGCGCGAAAACTGAAACTCCGCTGGCCGCCGCGCAGTCAAAGAAGGGAATCACCGTGACGGCGGCTGATCCCAGCGAGAACCTGAACTGGGAGATCAACGTAATTGGGCGTACGGCGGACGAGGCCCAGGACGAGGTGGAGAAATTTCTGGATAAAGCTTTTCTGGCGGGACTGCCCCGCGTGCGCATCATTCACGGCACCGGAATGGGCGTGCTGCGGCGGACGCTGCGGGCGTATTTGGCGCATCATCCTCAGGTGGCGAGCGTCACCGAACCGGGACAGAACGAGGGTGGCGCCGGAGCCACAGTGGTGGAACTTCGGTGAAAATAGCAACTTAGGTTCAGCAATCAGGGTTAAGGCTTTCAATTCCATGCATAAACCACATCCCAATGCGCTGCGCGTGCTGCTGGGCTTGTTTGTCCTGGCGAGCCTCGCGTATTGGGTGGCGGGCGTCCACAACATGTGGAACATGGAGCACCACGCGGACCAACACGTGGAAGCGCCACTTGGATACAACGATGAAACCGGGCTGGTAAGGAGCGTAAGGCCGGAGGCGAAACAGGCGGGACTTGTTCCCGGAGTAAAGATCATCGGCCTGAACGGAGCTCCTTATACCGGCCTGGCGCAGTGGCATCAGGCGCTTCACGCCGCACGCCCCGGCGGCACGGTCGATGTGGAATTCGCGCGTCCCGACGGCACCCGCGGCTCGGCGACCATTACGCTCGCGCGCCGCGCACCTGTGCGCCATGGCATCGCGGCCTGGGTGGGCGTTGCCTGGGACATCATCGTCGTCGTCCTGATGCCCTTGGCCTGCCTGCTCATCGGCTATTGGGTGGTGCTGGCCAAGCCAACAGACCGCAACGCATGGCTGCTGCTCGTGCTGCTCACCTTCCCAAGCGTGCTGTGGATCAACGCCGAGACGGCAGCGGGGCCGGGCATCGCCTTCCGCCTCTACTGGTATGAGACGCTGCAACTGCTGGCCTCTCCCGCGCTGCTGCTCTTCGGAGCATATTTCCCTGAGCGCTCGCGCATCGACCGCCGCGTTCCCTGGGTGAAGTGGGCCTTGCTCGTGCCCTACGCGGTATTCGTGGCGCTGCTCTATCCCTATCTTCACGGATTGTATTTTGCCGCGCCGGTTGGGGCGGGATTGGCGCGAGCCGCCACACAGGCGGGCCATGTCATCAACGCGCTCAATCTGGCCTGCATCGCGCTCTACCTGATCTTCACGTTGGACAATCTGCGTTCGGCATCCACAGCCGACGCGCGCCGCAGGCTGCGGGTGCTCACCACCGGCACGGCGATTGGAGTTGGCGCGTTGCTGCTGGTTTTTGTCTGGCTGCCGCACTTCGGGCTACGCTTCAACACCACAAAAGGCTTCTGGATCGCGCTCGCGGGCGGCGTCGTCTTTATGGCCGCCCCGTTCACCCTCGCCTATGTCGTCCTGGTGCAGCGCGCCATGGACGTGCGGGTGATCGTCCGAATGGGCGCGCGTTACGCAATGGCCAAGGCCGTGTTGCTGGCGTTGCAGTGGGTGCTGGTCGCCATAGCGGTGTGGCTGCTTCTGCTTCCCGCGCTGCATGGGCGGCGGGCGGGGGCTTCGACTTTTGCCGAGGTATTGGTTTTTCTGGCGCTCGTGGTCGCGCTGCGGGTGGGCGTGCAAAAACGGGCTCAGCAATGGCTCGACCGCCGCTTCTTCCGCGAGGCGTATGACGCGGAAGTCGTGCTGAACGAACTCTCCGACGAGGTGCGACGCTTTACCGAAACCGCCCCGCTGCTCGAAACCGTGGCAAAGCGTGTGGCTGAAACGCTGCATGTGGACCAGATCGCCGTGCTGCTGCGGGGCAGTGAAATCTTCCATCTGGAGCAGGCCATCGGGGTTCATCCCGACGGGACTCTGACCCTGACGGCGCAGGACTCCTCCGTCCGTTATCTGACTACCACGAACGCCCCGGCGCGGCTCTACCGGGATGATCCTGATGCCTGGTATCTGATGGCGGGCAAGAATGAGCGAG
>DASTXK010000029.1:0-5131 GCA_035765555.1 Acidobacteriaceae bacterium | reverse complement strand
GATCCACATGGCCGTCGAGCAATTTCTCCCCGCCATCGGCGCGGGCGTGTTGCTTACCATCGTGATGCTGCGTGCGGTCCCGGAACTCGGCTGGATGCTGCCGGGACTGTGGCAGATCACATTCAGCCTGGGCGTTTTCGCCTCCTGCCGGTTTTTGCCGCGCCCCATCGTGGCCGCAGGCGTGTGGTATCTGTTCACCGGACTCGTCTGCATAGGTCTTGGCGGCAGCCGCGCGCTCTCGCCATGGGCCATGGCGATTCCCTTCGGAGCGGGGCAGATGATGGTCGCGGGCATTCTGTTTTTCTCAGCGAAGGAGTGGCGCAGTGAAGACTAAGACTCAATCGAACGAAGGGCGTTTCGCCTACGAGGGGCTTGACCGGGTCATCCACGAGCGGGCGCGCCTGAGTTTGCTCACGTCTCTCATGACCAATCCGAAGGGCCTCACCTTTAACGAACTGAAGCGCCTTTGCGCACTGACTGACGGAAATCTCAGCCGCCATTTGAGCGTCCTTGAAAACGATGGAATGGTGGAGATCGACAAAGGATACGACCGCAATCGTCCGCAGACGATTTGCCGGATCACAGCGGCGGGACGCGGCCGCTATCTCGAATATCTGGAGACGCTGGAGCAGGTAGTCCGTGATGCGGCGAAGGGTGCGAAAGAGGCGTCCGCCTCGGCCGCGGTGCGTGGATTGATGCCGTCGCGGGCATAAATTTTTTTAAGTTGATACTTTGTATTGCAAAGTTATTTACGGAGGAAACACAATGAACGAGTGGTCTGGTATTGCAAAACTCACGACGCGGTCGATGGGGCTGAAGCTGATCGTGATCTGCTTTCTCGCCCTGCTGATGCTGATTCCGGCATTGCTGGTGGAGGCGCTGATTCAGGACAGAAAGAGCCGCGAGGCGGACGTTGTGAAGCAGATCAGCCAGGATGTCGGCGGCGCGCAGACCTTTCTCGGCCCCGTTCTGGCCATTCCATACACCACGCCCGCGGACCTGCCGACTGAGCCGCCCCGGCACGGCCTATATCTGGTATTTCCCAAGCAGGCCTCGGCAGCGGTGAAGACCAAAACCGAGGAGCGGCACCGTTCGCTGTTCCGCGTTCCGGTCTTCCGGGCGGACCTGAAGCTCGATTCGACTTTCGACCTGTCCGGGGTTCCGGCCGCGCTCTCAAACATGAACCTCGACTGGAGCCGGGCGGAGATTCTCGTTGGCGTGAGCGACGCGCGCGGCGCCCAAGCCGACGCGACCCTGAACACGGGCGGCAAAACTTTTACGCTTACTCCCGCCGACACCGCCTCGAACCTGCTGATCGGCGGCGGGCAATCTCAGGTCAGTGTCACACTCTTTGGTGCGCATGTTCCCGACCTCGCCGCGCCCAACGCGCAGTTCAGCGTGTCCTCCACGCTGCATTTTTCCGGGGCGCAGCGCATCGCCGTCCTCGCCTGGGGAAAGACCACTCATGTCACGGAGCAGGGCGACTGGCCAAGTCCGGGCTTTGATGGAGGTTTTCTTCCGGTCAGCCGCACCATCACGCCAAGCGGCTTCACGGCGCAGTGGACGGTGCCGTTCATCGCGCGCGGAGTGCGTGCGGAAGGCCCCGCCGACTCCATGACCGCCCTCAACGCGACCGCCATGGGCGTCTCGTTCGTCGAGGTCGCTAGCCCGTATCAGTCGGTCAACCGCTCGCTCAAGTACGTTCCGCTTTTTCTGGGGCTGGTGTTCCTTGCCTACTTCATCTTCGAGGTCACAACCGGGAAGCGCGTGCATCCCGCGCAATACATTCTGGTGGGCATGGCGCAGATCATCTTCTATCTGCTGCTGCTGTCGTTCGCCGAGCGCATTGGGTTTGGCTTGGGATTTCTGATTGCGGGCGTCGCCTCGGTGGGGCTGCTCTCGGCAAACGCGGGATGGATTTTCGCGAGCCGGCGACAGGGCTTTCGCGCGCTGGGCATCTTCAGCCTGCTCTATTTGCTCATCTATCTGCTGCTGCGGCTTGAAGACAATGCGCTGCTGGTGGGCGCGCTCGCCAGTTTCGCAGCCGTGGCCGTGGCCATGTACTTCACGCGCAATCTTGACTGGTATGGATCGCTTCCCGAGAGGGCCGCGCAACCGGGCAATGGGAAGTAAAGCCGTGCATAGGCGGAACGGCGCGGGTCACACGATCCGCGCCGCTGTCGTGGAGGGTGGGGTTGGTGGTGTTCGGCCTCAGGTCGCGGTCGTCGGATCGATGACCGTTTTCACTTCCGAAATTTTGTTGGCCGGGAAGCCGCCGGCCTGGGCGTGCTGCCGGATCATGTCTTCATTGGGCGCCAGATAGACACAGTACATCTTGTTCTGCGTCACGTAGCTATGCACCCACTGAATCTCCGGGCCCATGTTCTGCAAAATGTCGCAGGATTTTCTGGAAACGGCCTGCAACTCGCCGGGTGAAAGGTTTCCCAGGTTGGGCAGGTCGCGCTCGATGACATACTTTGAGAGTTTGACTGACATGGCATCCTCCGATTCCAGGGCGGAGCGGGGGGAATTTGCCTGGTCCGGGTACAGGTCCCGGAGGCTCGATTCTACGCTCCTGAGGACATTGCCGGATATCGGAAGGGCCGATGCGGGGGCATCTCTTTTTTGCCGTAATGGTGCGGTATCGTAGACGTAACCGAAATCCATTCCGGTATAGATCGAGGGCAAGAGGCTGATGAACGGGAAACGAGGAACCACGGGGCCGCTGTGCGCGCTCATTTTTTGTGCCCTTGCGCTGCACGGGGCCTGCATGGCCCAGACCAGCACTCAGGCGCATGAGCTGGCGCAGGCGCGGAAGGCGATCCGGCACGTGGTTGTCCTCTATCAGGAGAACGTCTCGTTCGACCACTATTTCGGGACCTATCCGCACGCGCTGAACCCCAGGGGCGAGCCGGCCTTCACGCCGCTGCCGGGGACGCCGAAGGTCGCGGGCTACACGGAAACGCTGCTGAAGCGCAACCCCAATTTTCTGAATCCGAGGAACGGCGCGGGCCGCTCCAATCCTTTTCGGCTGGACCGCAGCCAGGCGGCCACCGCCGACCAGAGCCACGCTTACGGCCCCGAGCAGAAGGCGTTCAACCACGGCAAGATGGATTTGTTCCCGGCATCGGTGGGTCATCCCGATGGGCCGAGGGTCGCGGGCGAGCATCCCGGCGTGCTGGCCACCAGCGGACTCACGATGGGCTATTTCGACGGCAACACCGTGACGGCGTATTGGAATTACGCGCAGCACTACTCCATGAGCGACCACCAGTTCGACGCAATCTTTGGGCCGTCAACGCCGGGGGCTATCAACCTGATTTCCGGCCAGACGAATGGCGTGGTGAATGACCAGAACGCCGAGGGCGGCATGGTGTCCGACAGCAACGGAGGGTTCACGCTCATCGCTGACCCGCAGCCGGAGGGCGATATTTGCGCCAGCACCTCGGACGCGCTGGTCCACATGACGGGGCACAACATTGGCGACCTGCTTACGAAGGCTGATGTGTCGTGGGGATGGTTCCAGGGCGGCTTCGATCTTACGGTTGTGAATCCCAATGGAAGCACGGGCTGCCGCCGCAATACCGTTTCGGAAATCACCAAGGTGCGCTCGCGCGACTACGTCCCCCATCATGAGCCGTTCCAGTACTACAGATCGACGGCGAACCCGAAGCACATTCGTCCGTCGTCGCCCAAGGTTGTGGGAACGAACCACGACGGCGGCGCGAACCACCAGTACGACACACATGACTTTTTCGACGCGGTCCGGGCAGGAAATTTTCCCACGGTCAGCTATTTGAAGGCCCCGGCTTATGAGAATGGCCATGCGGGAAATTCCGACCCGCTGGACGAGCAGCGCTGGGTTGTGACTGTAATCAACTTTTTGCAGCAGCAGCCGGAGTGGGACCACACGGCGGTCATCATCGCGTATGACGACTCAGATGGCTGGTACGACCACCTGATGGCGAAGACCACCAACGGGTCGTCCACCGCGATGGATTGGCTCGACGGCAAGGGCAAATGTGGGAATGGCGCGACCGCGCTGCCGGGAGTGAATCCCGCGACGAAGCACGCGCAGGGACGCTGCGGACCGGGGCCGCGCCTGCCGCTGCTGGTGATTTCTCCGTGGGCGAAAAAGAATTACGTCGATCACACGATCACGACACAGCCTTCCATCATGCGGCTGATTGAAGACCTCTACCTTAACGGCGAGCGCGTGGGGCAGGGGTCGTTTGATGCGCACTCGGGCTCGCTGCTGGGCATGTTCGACTTCAGCAAGGGAAAGCCGCAAAACACCGGCAGGCTGATTCTGAATCCCGATACCGGGCTGGTGGAATCCGGAAAATAGAGACGCAGTTTTGAAGCAGTGGACACGCAGGCGATTGTTGCAGCAGGGCGGCCTGGCCGGAGCCGGGCTGGTGGCCGCGCGCGCGTCGGCGCAAATGCCGGGTATGAAAATGGCGGCGGGCCGGCCCGTGGCGAAGTCGCTCGACGCGATGAAGCTGGCGTCGTTTGTCGATCCGCTGCCGCTTCCGGTTTTGCAAAGGCCGCAGGGGCGAAGGTCGTCCGACGCGCTGGGCGCGCGGAATGCGGTGTACTATGCGGTCCGAATTCGGGAGATTCAAGACAAGCTGCACCGCGATCTGCCACCGTCGCGGTTGTTTGGATATGGAGCAACTTCCGCTCCAGTGATGTTTGAGGCGCGCAGCAACGAGGGCGTGCTGATTGACTGGATCAACGACCTGCCCGCAAAGCATTTCCTTCCGCTGGACGCGCCGCATCCCGGCATGGAGGACGCGCCGCCGACGCGAGTTTCCACGCACATGCACGGTGCGCGCGTGCCTTCTGTCAGCGATGGGTATCCCGAGAACTGGTACGGTCCCGGCAAGAGCCGCCTCGACTATTATCCGAATGGTCAGGACGCGACCGCGCTCTGGTGCCACGATCATGCGATGGGCGTGAGCCGCTTCAATATATTCGCGGGGCTGATGGGCTGGTATCTGCTGCGCGATGATGTGGAGCAGGCGCTCGGGCTGCCTTCGGGCAAATACGAACTGCCGCTGTTGATTTACGACCGCAGCTTCACACCGCAGGGGCAGTTGTATTATCCCAATCCGCCGGACATGGGCGC
>DASTXK010000028.1:0-3316 GCA_035765555.1 Acidobacteriaceae bacterium | reverse complement strand
CGTCGTCAAGCGCCATGGCGCAGCGTACCACGGCCATTTGAGCATGGTAGCGGAAGGTCTTTTCCTTAATGCTCGGGAGACCGCGCTTGAGCAGCGGCAGCGCCTCTTTGCAGTGTCCGGTTGTGACGAGGTCAATGCCGTGCTGGACGGAAGCGGCGGCGGTGTTCGCGCTGCTATGCTGCTGCGCCGCCAGCCATGCGGGCACGCAGGCAAGCGGAGCAATGCAACCAAGAACCAGAAGCCATTTTGCGCTGGTAATGCAATTCATCAGGAATCCATTCGCACCCGGCTATTTTTCCGGATGCGTTTCACTTGAGCGCAATACAATCTCCGTCGCCTTCCCGCTGAGCGGCACGACATACGCTCCCCGCTCCATCTTAAATGTCTGAACGGGATGATACGACCCCACCCCGGCGATTTTTGCCGGCTGCTGGATGCGCACGAGGGCCTCGGGGGTGAACTTGTCCGCCGGGTCTAGCGTGAGGCGGACGGTGCCACTTTTGGGGTCAAATGTGACGCGGCTGACCTTGCCCGCATCGAGCGTGAGCCAGAGGCCGACCGGTGCTAGATAGACGCGATTGCGGAAGGCATCGAGCGGCTCGACGGTGATGTCGCCGCGCCTGTCTTGGAGATTGCCGCCGAAGCTGAGCCAGCCCAGGGCAGGATCGTGCGCGATATAGGTGGCGGTGTTGACGGCGAATCCCCAGAAGCCCGAGCCGTAATCGCCGGAATAGGGGTCGAAGGCGAGCATGTCCGGGAAGGCGTGGAACGCGGCCGAAGACGCCCCCTGCTGGTTGATGTTGGTGAGCTCGCCCATGGTCCCGCCATAGCCCACGCGAAGCAGGTAGAGATCACTCGGGTCCTGGCGGTAGGCGGCCAGCACAGGGACGGCGTTGATGCCGGAGCCGTAGTGGTGAAGCTGTCGTTCGAGCCGCCGCACCTTGCCTCCGTAAATGAAGTCCCAATAGCGGCGCGCGCTGCCGTTGTATCCCCAGTTGGGAATGGTGGGATCGTAGCCGAGGACCGCGTCGAGGGTGGTCTTCGCCTGTTGCGGATAGCCGAAATAGCGCATCCAGGCGTAGACCTCTTCCTGCCCGGTGGAGTCCCACGGCATTTCACTGCCGAAGGGATACTTCTCCTTGCTCCAGTGATCGGCGCGCTTGCGCATGGCGGCTTCCAGCGTGTTGGCCTCGTCCGTCATTCCCTCGCGCTTCAGGTCGTTCAGGATGTAGACGAAGACATCGCCTTCCATCTGGCCGAACTGCGTGTAGTAGGGCGCGAGCCGCATCATGGCCATGGTGGTCTCGTAGGACTGGTCCAGATACCACTTCCACGGGTGGTCTGTGACCAATCCCGGATGATTGCGCGCGAGCCGGTACATGACCCAATAAGCCGAGGCCACATGAGGATAGTTGAAGGAGCGGTCCACGGCCTCGGATTGCCTCTGATTCCAGCTTGTCCAACTCTTCCAGTTCTGGTCGGAGCTGTAGTACCCGGCGGGAAACTGGTTGGGCTGGTAATAGAACAGGCTCTTGCGGACGCCCCACTTCTTTGGGCCGTCGTTATATTGCAGATGTCCCCAGAGCGTGCCGTCGATGAACTGCTCGAATTTCGAGACCTCCTCCTGATTCGGCTCGCCCAACTCCTTCATAGCGAGAGCAAGCCACGAACCGGCGCCCGCCTCGTCGCTAAGTCCGGCAATCCAGACGCGGCTGTCCTGCAGCACCTGCTTGTTCACCTGGCGGTCGTAGCTTATGGCCGACGGCCCGCGATGGAAGGGATCGTTGGGATCTGTGAACCACTGCTTGGTGGTAAGGAAGTGGCCGAGGTCGGCAACGGCTTCGGCCTCCGGCTTGATGACGCGGTAGTTGATGGTCTGAAGCAGACCATTCTTATAGCGGATGGAAACACGCACGCGGCCCCAGGTTCTTCCTTCCACTCGGTAATTGCGCCAGCCGCCGGGAGTGGAGCGATCTTTGGAGAAGGAAATGGCACCCTTCGGTTCCACTGTGATGGACTTGACGGGCTGGTCATATTTCAGGAACAGATGCGCTTCGATGTCAGTGGGGAGGACGTATCCGGGCACGCCTACGGCGACGGGGCGGCTGTTGGCGGCGAGGGTCTTCTCGATGTCCTGAATGGAGTCGGAGAGAAGGAAACGCAGTGCGTAAACGTGAGACTCTCCCGGCTGAAGCGTGGCGGTGGTGGCCTGGTTCCAGGGCTGCGCGTTCTTCCATTCGGTTTGCTGGAGCGCGGCGCTGTGGACCATCCAGTCGTAGAAGCCCTCGAAGGTATTGCTGCGCTGCGTGAGGTCGCGGAAAAGCTCGGCGGTGCGGGTTCCGCGCTGGGCGCCCCGGTGCCATTCGGGGTTCAGGATGGGCTTGTAGGCCTCGAAGGGCGTGTGCCAGTCGGGCACAACCAGCAGCGTGGGGCCGTGTCCGTTGAGGCGCGTGACCTGAAGATAGCCCGCGTCCTCGCCAATGTAAGGATCGTAAAAGCTGCAAATGGCGTGCGCCTGGTCGAGCGTGCGGCCCGTGATCACGTTATCGAAGATCATGGGAATGCCTAGCGCGCCGATTTCGACCGGCTGCTTGCTGGTGTTGGTGAGCTTGAAACGGAGGACCAGCTTGCCGTTTTCCAGCGCCCAGGTGCGGACAATTTTCAGCGGAATATCCGGCGGCAGCGTGGGAGCGAGGTCTGCGGCGGCGAGGATGTTGCCGGAAACCGGGAGCGCGATGATGGGCTTGCGCGCGAGCGCGGTGGAGTATCCCTTCCAGTCTCCGGTCCCGTTGACGCGCAGACGAAGGTCGAGATCGCCGAGATGGTAGTAGCCGTTTTGCGAGCGGGCGACGAGCAGGTCGCCGGGGGTGAAGTCGAATCCGTCAGCGCCTTCGGGCAGCAGGGCGGCGACGGTTTGCGACGAGCGCACCAGCTTCAGCGTGAAGTCGGGCGTGTTCAGGGTGATGTAGCCCTGGTCGAGCATGGGGCCGGGGGAGGGCTTTTTTTCCGGACGCCGCTGCGACCACGCAGCGCAAGCGAAAGAGGCCGCCACGAAAAGGGCGGCAGCAAGAAAGAACCTGGATGGCTTTCTGGAGAAAAACATGGAGTGTTTACGTAAACAGTTCAACCGCGCGAACCTCCATCAAAAAAAAACAAAGTGCCGGATGCCTGAGCGCCCGGCACTTTGGGGGTTAAAGAATTGCAAGCTTAGAACTCAAAGTTCGCTCTCAGGTCGATTGTTCGAGCGCCTACGCTTGGGCCTCCATGACCGAAGCCGCTGCTCAGAATCGAACCAGTCGAGTTGCCGAAGGTTGGG
>DASTXK010000027.1:0-5822 GCA_035765555.1 Acidobacteriaceae bacterium | reverse complement strand
GCATTCGCCCGCGCTCGGAGGAGACCTCCACGCCGCGCGTGCAGACAAGCCCGCAGGGTCCCCTTTCATCTTGCACGCCTGTGAAGGTGTGGATGAAACAGCCCGGCTGGAACTTAGGCAGCTCGACCGATTGGGGCTTCTGGACGGCGATACTCTTCTGGTGCATGCGCTGGCGCTCGAACCTGAAGGCGCAGATCTGCTTCGTGAACGGAAGGCATCCATCATCCTCTGCCCTTCTTCCAACCATTTCCTCTTCAACAGAATGCCCGATGTTTTGCTCCTATCCAGCATCGATAATCTCGCGCTAGGCAATGATTCTCCGCTCACCGCCATCGGCGATCTTCTTGATGAAGCGCGATTCGCGAATCAGATCTGCAATCTTTCACCTGGAAGCGTTTATCGCATGGTCACCACGGGCCCGGCCGCGATGCTCCGGCTCTCAAATGCTGAAGGTTCAATAACGGAATCCGGTGCGGCAGATTTCATCGCTGTTCACGATACCGGCAGCCAGCCCGCGGACCGGCTCCAGACGCTTTCAACGGCAGACGTGGAGTTTGTAATGATCCGTGGCAGCGTGCAGCTGGCCTCCGCGAATATGCTGGAGCGCCTCCCGCAGTCAGCAAAGGAAGGTCTGGAGCCTCTGTTAATCAACGGCACCGTCAGGTGGCTGCGCGCGCCAGTGAGTAAATTGCTGGCGCAAGCCGAAGAAGTATTGGGCCAGGGAAATATCCGGCTGGGAAGTAAAACGGTGGGCGTTTCAGAGGGAGCGGCGGTCTCTTATGCAAGCTGAAAACCGTACCTGGCATTTCGGTGTCCTGTCCTTTACCGGCACAGGACACGTCAACCCGCTCATCGCCCTCTCTCAGGAACTAAAGGCCCGAGGTCATCGGGTTACTTTCTTTGAAAAGCCGAAAATAGCCAGCCGCGTGCGGCACGCCGGACTCGACTTCGTCCCGATGAACGAGGATAACCACGGCCCTAAAGCAACTCGCACGTCAGCCGCCAATCGTGGAATATGGTCAGAACTTTCACTTCTGCGCTTTAATCTCGAACGCGTCTCCAATGATATCGAGATGTTTCTCATGCACACTCCCGCCATGCTTAGCCGCTCAGGAGTTGACGCCCTCATCATCAATGAAGTTGCGCTCACTGGCCCAACCATCGCGGAGCTATTGCGTCTGCCATATTTCATCATCTCAACTTCGGTGCCGCACAACTTCGGCTGGAACCCATCTCCATGGCTATCACCACAGAGCTACCGCGGCACGTGGTTCGAGCAACTTCAACGAATGCTGCTGGAGCTTTCCGCCCTGCGCATTCGCGGCCCGATTCGCGGCCTCATTGATCGCTACCGGCAGCACGCTGGGCTTCCCCCCTTGCGGGAAATGCAAAAGCTCTATCCCTACCTGGCGCACATCACGCAAATTCCCGAATGCCTAGACCTGCCGCGCGGTTCCCTGCCCGCGAACTTCCACTACACCGCCCCATTTATCGGCAAAACTGCGAGGCCGTCTGTCGAATTTCCGTGGAACCGGCTCGCCGGTCGGCCCGTTATTTATGCATCGTTAGGAACTACACGAAACATTCAGCCAGCACTCTTCCACATGATCGCCGAAGCCTGCCGCGGTATCGATGCGCAGTTGGTGCTCTCTCTCGGCGGACGATTTGCTCCAGAAGACTTTCCCGGCCTGCCGGGCGCTCCTCTGGTCGTGCGCTATGCTCCTCAACTTGAAGTACTGAAGCGGGCGGCCATTGTCATCACTCATGCGGGACCCAATACTGTTCTGGAAACGCTTATGGAAGGAGTGCCGATGGTTGCCATCCCCATTGCGCACGACCAGCCTGCTATTGCCGCCCGTCTGGCCCGGCTCAAGATCGCGGAGGCCCTTCCATTGCGAAACATTTCTCCGGAAAAAATCCGGATCGCGATTGCCACGCTTCTCCATGATCCAAGCTACCGGGATCGCTCCCAGAGCACCGCAGCTATCTTGCGTTCACTTCGCGGAGCCGAACAAGCGGCCGACATTATCGAAACGGCTCTCGCACATCACTCGCCTGCCCGCCTTGTCCCAACTCCGGCAACGTATGCTTCACCACTCACGCCAGCTTCTCAAGCTCGCGGATAGCGTCTTCCAAATGGAAATAGTGCAGTTCATAGGTGGGAACTGCGTACAGAGATCCCAATATCTTTTCATGCCTGGCCCGGACCTCTCCCGCGGAATAGAGCGCCTCGCGCATTCGCTGTGTCGCCGTGCCTTCAGGCAATCGGACAAGCTCCCCGCTCGCTGAAGGGTATCGTTTCAAGTAAATAATTGAATGAACATTGGCCTCGTTTGCGGTGCTAATAATAGGAAGCTCGGATACCGGTACTTCAATAGACGGCTTTCCTTCCAGGCGCGGGCTCACCTCATGATTCACCAGCTCCGCGAACAGCCTCTTCGCATCTGGCCGAAACCGTACCCGGTGCGCGTGGCCGATAACTCTCGGCCCGACTGAATTATTGATAAGGTAGCTCGTATCATCCGACGTATAGATCCATCCCTCGCGCGCACACCCATACGCCAACGTCGATTTGCCGGCCCCGGAGTCGCCACAAAGCAGAATGCCTCTGTTGTTTCTCCCTATGCACGCCGCGTGTAAGTCCGTGACCACGGAAGAGCCAAGAAGAAGATAGACCATCTTTTCAAGGAAGTTATACCTGAAGTACAGTCTGTTTTTGACAGCATCCTGAGTCACCCACGCGAAGCTAATGAAGGTATTGAGATCCAGCAAAGCCTGATTGTCAGCGTCTGCCACCAGCGAAAAGAGATGGTTATACTCGCGTCGAATGGGTTCACGCGGGCACCCCACACCTTTCCCTTCAGTTACCCCAATGTTTACCCGCAGCATTGGGCCGGGGCGGAGCGAATGCGTTTGGTTGAAGCACTCGTCCGCGATTTCCAAGACCACCGCATCGTTGGTCGAAACTTCAACCGCATAGCCCAACGGATAGAACACCTGCTGATGAGGCAGATTCATATCCGCAAGCAGCGCGTCCTGTGGCCTCTCACGGTTGCCGTCCTCCACTGGCTCGGCGCTCTCACGCGAAAAGACCACCGCATTGCAGCCTCTGCTCATACAAGAACAACTATCATTTCCGCCGCCGGCAGATCGTCAGGGAAATGTATCCGCTTTGTCATTTCATACGCGCGCTTTCGCACCGGCTTCAAAAAACAATAGTTCGCGCCGGCTTCAAAAAACAATAGAATGACAATTCGCTGACTGCCACATGACACCCATGCACTCACCGCTCTTTACGGTAAGGCGAAGAGCAAATGTCTCATGTTGCAGCCTGCGAGCACTGCCGCCCTAACCAACTCCGCGCGACGCCGTGTCGCGCGCGCGATGGTTATCCCTGCCGCATTGGTCTTTGCTCTTTCGTATGTTGTTGCGGCTCCTGGTCGAGGTCAGGAGCCATCCACCTCCTCCACTTTGGAGACACCTTCAGAAGCGCCAGGCAGTAGCTCCCCTCTGTCCACTTCGGAAGATGCACCCGACCGGACCAGCCGCGACAACTCTCTTGGAATCCATCCCTCTGTCAGCCCCGAGCAGATCATCGGTATCTTCGAGCAGGATCCCTTCCTGACCGAAGAGTTTAAGGCGCAGCTTGCGCAGCAATTGCAATCCGACGGTGCGGAGATTGACCCCAGCAACATTTCCGACCAGATGCTGTATGGCCAGATCGCCTCCAACTCACGGGTCCGTGAAAGCGCCGCGGCCTTTTTGCAATTGCGAGGATTTCCGGGCTTTTCCGACAAAAACATACTCAATGCCCCTCTGACTGGCGAGCACTCTCTCACCAGCCGCGCGGAGGCCGACTCCGGATCCGAAGGCGCCGAAGGTTTTGATTTCGGTGCCGGTGCCGCGCGCACGACCGGCCATTCTTATCGCCATCCATCCAAGCCTCGCTTCAAAGAACGGGCAAACGCATCCACTGATCCGCCCAAAGTTCTTCACCAAGAGCCGCCTTACGACTTGCAAGCCTTGCGCGATCTTTACACGCAGATTCCCGATGACACCGCCCCGCTTCGCCGCTTCGGCTCGGATGTCTTTGTGAATCGCGGTTTCGCATTCACGCGCGGGCTTGCGGCACGCGCTACTCCGCTCGATGTGCCGCTCGGGCCGGACTACATCGTCGGCGCGGGGGACACCCTCACCATCAACCTATGGGGCGGTCTCACCAGAACTATCATTCGCACCATCGGCCAGGACGGACGCATTTTTCTGCCTGATGCCGGATCGATTCAGCTTGCCGGCCTTCCTCTCGGTAAAGTGCAAAGCCTCATCCTGAGCGCGCTCAAGCAGCAGTACCGCGACGCGCAGGTTGCCGTTACCGTTTCCAATCTCAGATCGGTGCGCGTCTATGTTGTCGGCGACGTGCAGCGCCCCGGGGGATACGAATTGAGTTCGCTGGCAACTCCCCTGAGTGCGCTTTACGCGGCCGGAGGCCCAACCGCCGTGGGTTCGCTTCGCATCCTGCTCCATTATCGAGGCAAAGAACTTGTCGAGAAAGTGGACTTATATGACTTCCTGCTGCATGGCATCCGCAACGGCAGCGCGGCATTCCAAAGCGGAGACACGCTTCTAGTCCCTCCCGCAGGTCCGCAGGTTGCCATCTTCGGGGCCGTCAAGCGGCCCGCCATTTACGAGTTGCTTCCCGGCGAAACAACACTCGCCGCGGTTGTAACTGACGCAGGCGGACTCACCGCCTCAGCTTCACTTCGGCACACAACCATTGAGCGCATCAGCGGCAATCATCAGCGCGAAACCATAACTTTACCCACCGCGAGCAGCTCGGACCAGCCAAACAACCAACCTCCAATGGCTACTTTCAAGGTGAACGATGGTGACCGAATCCGCATCGAGCCCATCCTGCCCTACAGTAGCCGCGTGGTCTATCTCGCAGGACACGTCGTCCGCCCCGGACGCGTCCCCTACGCGGATGGAATGCGGCTCAGCGACGTGCTTCACAGCTACCAGGATCTTTTGCCCGAGCCAGCGGACCGTGGAGAAATCATCCGCCTCGTACCTCCCGATCTTCATCCACAGGCCATTCAGTTCAGCATCTCGGATGTGCTCATCGGAAACGTGAACCTGAAGCTTCAGCCTTTCGATACCATCCGAGTTTTCGGTCGTTACCAGACCGATGCGCCGACCGTGACGATTCGCGGCGAAGTGCTGCGCCCCGGCGACTACCCCATGTCCGAAGGTATGACCGCCGCGCAGTTGGTCCGCATGGCCGGAGGATTCAAGCGCGATGCCCTGCTCGAACGCGCCGACCTCACCAGCTACGACGTGAAGTTTGGCAATCGCATCACGGAAGACCTCGTGTCTGTGCGCATTGGAGCAGCGGTTTCCGGCACTGATCCGAACGCCGATTTCCCGCTGAAACCCGGGGACATTCTGTCCATCCACCAGATCACGAACTGGAACGACATCGGCGAATCCGTGACGATCAACGGGGAAGTCCGGTTCCCCGGCAGTTATGGCTTCCATGAGGGTGAGCGCCTAAGTTCGGTGCTGCGCCGCGCAGGCGGTCTCTTGCCCACCGCTTATCCAATGGGAGCGGTTTTGGCCCGCGATCAGGTGCGTGACCTTCAGCAGCAAAGCCGCGACGAGCTCATCCGCCAGATTGAAGCCAACTCCGCCGCTGCACGCCTCTCACCCGCAGTCGCAGCGAATGCTTCCGAGACTTTGCAGCTTATTTCCGCGCAAAAAGATGAGGTGCTGTCGCAGCTAAAGAACCATCCCCCGACCGGACGCATGGTCATTCACATCACCGC
>DASTXK010000026.1:0-7093 GCA_035765555.1 Acidobacteriaceae bacterium | reverse complement strand
CATCAGCCCGCGAATTTTCATCTCGATTTCCATAATTGCTTAGACGGCCTCGCCGACAAGGCTGTTTGGAAAACTGTTCGTTACCCGTACCTTAAGGTAGTTGCCAGTCGCCGGCAGGATGGGCTGCTTGGTCGTGAAGTTCAGGGTCTTGTTCTGGGAAGTGCGACCAATCACCTGCCCCCGGGCCGCGTTGTGGCCCTCAACCATTACTTCAATTTCTTCCCCTATGTGTTTTGAATAGTTGGATCTTTGAATTTCCCGCTGGCGGTCAAGCAACACTTGAAGCCGGGCGGATTTCTCCGCGTCCGGGATCGAGTCCGCCATCGTAATGGCCGGAGTGTTGGGGCGCGGCGAATACTTAAATGCGAAAACGCCGTCGTACTGAACCTCACCCAGCAGATCCACGGTCTCTTCAAAGTCCTCCGGGGTCTCGCCCGGAAATCCTACAATGATGTCCGTGGTCATGCTGATAGGCCGCTTCGCTGACTTGATCCAGCCGATGCGCTCCAGGTACCAGTCCCGTGTGTACTCGCGCTGCATCATGTGGAGCACGCGCGAAGATCCGCTCTGTACCGGCAGATGCACGTGGTCGCAAAGCGTGGGCACCAAGTCGATGGCCTGCACAATGTCGCGGGTAAAGTCGCGCGGATGAGACGTGGTGAAGCGCACGCGGCGAATGCCGGGAATTTCACCAACCGCCGCGAGCAACTCCGCGAAGCTACGCTTCCCTTCCGGATCGCGATAGGAATTCACATTCTGCCCGAGAAGCTGAATTTCCGTGTAGCCCGCGTCGGCCATGCGGCGGGCCTCGGCCAGCACCGAGGTCGAGGTGCGGCTGCGCTCCTTGCCGCGCGTGAACGGCACCACGCAGTAGGCGCAGAACTTGTCGCAGCCCTCAATGATCGTGATATATCCGCGATGCGGATTGGAGCGTGCCGTGAATTCCGTCTCGAAGGTTTCCTCGGTCTGGCGATCATCGAGTCCGGTAATGCGCTGCTCGCCGCGTTCGAGTTGCGCCAGCATCTCCGGCAGCTTGCGATACGACGCTGAACCGGCCACCAGCGACACATAAGGAGCGCGCTCGAAAATCTTCTCGCCCTCCTGCTGGGCCACACACCCCAGCACACCGAAGCGCTTGCCCTGCGCGTACAGCTTTTTGTAATCGTTGAGGCGATGGAAGACCTTCTGCTCCGCTTTGTCGCGGATAGAGCAGGTGTTGTAAAGGATCAGATCGGCATCTTCTTCCGCTTCGACGCGGACATAGCCCTGATGCTGAAGCGTCCCAATGACCTTTTCCGAGTCGTGGGCGTTCATCTGGCACCCAAACGTCTCAATATAAAAAGTCCTGGCGCGGGTCTCGTTGGATACTACGGACGGCATGGCGGTCTCAGTTCAAGTATAGAGCACTGCCCACCGGCTCGCCGCGAGAATACTCCGTGGTCACGCGGTTGCGGCCCGCGTGTTTGGAGGCATAGAGCGCTTCATCGCTGCGCTTGAGCAGCGAGGCCGCCGTGTCCTCGGGCCAGCGCATGGCGATGCCGATGCTGGCCGTGACGCTCACCGGATCAGGAAGCCCCGTCATGGATTGAATCTGCAGGCGCAGCCGCTCGGCGACAAACTCCGTCTGCTCCAGGCTCATGCCGCGCAGCAGCATCACGAACTCCTCGCCGCCATAGCGGGCCACGACGTCCGCGTCGCGCGTATTCACCAGCAGCAACTGGCCCACGCGGCGAATCACCTCGTCTCCCGTGGCATGACCGTACACGTCATTGATGGTTTTGAAGTGGTCCAGATCAATCAGCAACAGGGCCACTGGGCCGTGCCGCCGCTCCGCTCGCCGCAGCACGCGTTGCAGCACCTCGTCGAAGGCGCGGCGGTTCATCAGTCCGGAGAGGCTGTCGGTGGTGGCCATCAACTGCAGGTCCTGGCGCTGGGCGCACACGGCCAGCCAGACAACAGAAAGGCATGCGCCCATTCCCAACATGAAGTTGAAGCAGCTATAGAATGCCTGCGTCGGGCCGGGATGCAGTCTGTCCGGACCCGGGGGCCAGATGAAGTTGGCCGCGATGCGGGAAATCTGAAACGCGCTGAATGCGGCAAAATACCAGCCCACCACGCGGGCCGGATAGCGCAGCGTCCGGTCGGAAGGACGAAAAAGCTCCACGGCGCTGACGGCGACCACAATGGCCAGCGCGATAGAACGCGCCATCACCCGAGAGCGAATATCCGGCACAACATAGGTATAGCGGAGATAGATAAGCAGTTGGACAATCGCGAGCAGCACGCCCAGAGAGATGTAACGGCGCGGCGACTGAAGTATGTCGGCAATGGATTGGTATAGCAGAATGTAGGCGATCAGGATCGCCTCATTGGCAACGACAATGGTAAGGAAGGGCGAGAGGAAAGGGATTCCGGCGAACAGCAGCACACCGGCGAGGGAGCTTCCCAGCGCGGCCACAAGCCACCATAGCCCGCGGCCCGAATTCTTGCTGCGGGCAATGGCCGTACAGCCAAGAATCGCCGCAACCAGCGTCAGAGTACAAGCGGCGATCAGCACACGGACTGACATTCGTTCTTCGCCTGACCGCTCCTCGCCGGCCTTGCTGCTGGCCTCTTCCCCGCCGAATCACCGGCCACTCTGAAGAGGCATCTACAAGCATTATTTCGGCAAAATCCGTCACGGCGACAGACGGCGGCGAAAGTCACTACGCGGAAGTAATGTAGGAATGATTTTCCGGAGGGTCAGTCCTGATGTGGCTTGATCTTCCAGGCGAGGATAAGAATCCCGGCGAACACCCCGGCAGCGGGAATTCCCAAAACCAGAATTCCCTTCCGCAGCCCTTGGCGGGCCTGTGGAGCGGAGCCCGCCGTCACGTCACGACAGGCGGAGCAGGCAAAGCTTGAGGCGGGCAGCAACAGCAGCGCGGCCAGCGCAAGGGTGATCCAAAACCGCTTCATTGAAAAAATTCTAGCAGCACAAACAGGAACACCCAGAACAGGCCCATGGTGTGCCAGTACCATGCCGTGCAGTCCACTGCGACCTGCCGGTACTCGATCTTCTTGAGCGTGAACAGGCCAATTAGCGCGCCCGCCAGCGCAAAAATGCCGAAGACCAGATGCAGCCCGTGAATGCCGGTAATCAGATAGAAAAAGTGGCTGCTGGGGTCGGTGGACATGAACCGGAAGCCCTCATGCGCGAGCTGCACCCAGGCGATCCATTGACCGGCCAGGAACATGAGGCCGAGCGCCAGCGTCGCGCCCAGCCAGGGAGCGGCACGTTTCACGGCGGGACGGCCCATCCCCAGCCACTCTTCCATCACGTCAATCTCCCGAAAGAGCTGGCGGCGCGCCATCTCCATTGTGACCCCGCTCAGGATCAGGACGGCGGTATTAAGCCACAGGATGGTCGGCACCGCCAGCGGCCGCCAGTCGTTGATGTAGTTGTCGTGAACGTCGAAATGCCCGGTGCTTTGCCGGACGAAAAACGCGCTGACCAGGGCGACAAAGAACATCAGATCGCCGGCCAACGCAAAAATGACGCCCAACCGATAGCGGATCAGCAGTTCCCGTGGGCCGTGGTGGCCATCCGAGTGGTCGCCCCAGTTTTCGCCGTCGCCTCCACCTCCGGTCGGACGCCGGTCCAGCGGCGGTTTGCCGCCTGTCCCGGGGTCTTTCCGTTCGATCTCAACCTGATTGCGTGTGAAGGTGGCTGGCATGACCCACTCCCCTACTCAAAAAAGACTACTCCTCTTTGGCCGCGGTCTCCCACTGCGGATGGAAGCGTTCTCCGCCGGACTGCAACTCATACTCATACGGCCCGTTTTCGATCCTTCCAAACTCGGCGACGTTCGCCCATTCGAGCGTGGACGCCTGCCACGGATTCTCGTCCGCGACCCGCCCGCGGCGCGCGCTTGCGAACACGTTCCAGAGGAAGATCAATTGCGCAGCCGCTAAAACAATCCCTGAATATGTGATGCCTCGTTCGAGGGGAATGAGCGTGGAGAAAGATGTCGCCGGGCCCGCCAGCCGGTCGTAATGGCGCGGTTCCCCCGCCAATCCAGCGAAATACATGGGCAAAAACGTGCCGTAAACCCCAACTACCGAAATCCAGAAGTGCAGCTTGCCCAGCGTTTCGCTCATCATGCGCCCCGTCATCAGCGGATACCAGTAATAAACCCCCGCGAACACGACGAACACCCCAGCCATGCCCATGACCAGATGAAAATGCGCGACTACAAAAAACGTGTTGTGCAGGTAGGAGTCAAGCGCGGGCTGGGCAAGAACCGGCCCGGTGAGTCCTCCGACAATAAAGAACGACAGAAATCCCAGCGCGAAGAGCATCGGCGTCTTGAGCCGCAGGCCGCCGCCCCACAGCATAGCCAGCCAGCCAATCACTTCAATGGTGCTGGGAACGGCGATTGCCATGGTGGTCAGCGCGAAAGCCGTTCCGGCCCATGGATTCATTCCGCTGACGAACATGTGGTGTCCCCATACAACCAGTCCCAAGCCGCCGATCGCGACCAACCCGCCGGCCATCACGCGATATCCCGGCACGCGCCTGCGGGTGAAGTTGGCGAACAGCGAAGTGGCCAGCCCCATGCCCGGCAGCACGGCAAGATAGGTTCCGGGGTGGCCGAAAAACCAGAACAGATGCAGCCACAGCAGCGGCGATCCGTCTCCATGCCCAACGATGCGCCCGTCGATCATGTCGCCCAAGGGAATGAAGAAGCTTGAGCCGAAGTGGCGGTCGGAAAACAGCAGGACAGCCGCGGCAAGCAGCACCGCGAAAATCAGCAGCGAAAGAATCGACGTGACCAGCCATCCCCACACGGTCATGGGCATCCGCGACCAGGTCATTCCGGCGCGGCGCTCGCCAAGGATCGTTGCCAGCATGTTCACCGCGCTCAACCACGACGCGATGCAGAAAATGCCGATGCTGATGAGCCACAGGTCCATGCCCAGCCCCTGCCCAGGCCCGGCGGCGGGCAGCGCGCTCAGCGGAGGATAGCTGGACCATCCCGAAATCGCAGACCCGCCCTTGATGTGCGCGCCGGAAATCAGCACCAGAAACGCCATCACGGATGTCCAGAACGCCGCCGCGTTGATGCGCGGAAACGCCATGCGGCGCGCGCCAATCTGCTCCGGCAAAACGAGGTTGGCGAACCCCGCCTGCGGCGCGATGAGCAGCACAAAGAAGACCATGAGCGTGCCGTGCATCGTCACCATGGCCAGATAATCCTCCGGCTTTACGAGGCCGACAAACGGAACCATCAGGTTCGGCCACACGCGATGGATGCGCATCATCAGCGACAGAATCGTCCCCACCATCACCGCCGCCAGCGCCAGATAGAGATAAAGAATTCCGAGCCGGCGATGATCGGTCGTGAAGATGCGGGATAGAGCCCGGCTTCTCATTCTCCGGCCTCCTGCTGCTGTAGCGCCCGCTCGCGCTTGTCGAGCCACACGGTGTAGTCCGCCGGAGAAACGACCATGAGCCGGGCCTGCATTCGTCCATGGCCCATGCCGCAAACCTGCGTGCATAGGATTGGATACGTCCCCGGCTTCTCCGGCGTGAAGTGAAGATGCAGCACCAGCCCCGGTACGGCGTTCTCCTTGAGGCGCATACCGGGAATAAAGAATCCGTGAATCACATCGAGCGAGCGCAGTTGCAGATCGACTTCGTGCCCGGCTGGCAGCACGAGGACGCTCGAAACCACGTCGTCTTTTCCGTCGGGATCGCGCGCATCAAGGCCCAGCGGATTCCCCGCTGCCGCGTTCACCAGTTGCGGGCGCGTCGCGCCAAATGTCGCATCCGGGCCCGGATAGCGGAAGTACCACTGGAACTGCTCACCAACAACCTCCACGTGCATGGCCGTGAGCGACGGCCCGGTGAAGCGGTTCGCCGCCCAAAGCCGCTGCGCAGTGAGCGCCATCCATGCATACATCACGCAGAAAACGCCAACCAGACCCCAGCGAACCGGACTCGGAAAATTCCGCGAGGTGGAACGCCTCCGAATCAGCGCAACAATCAACCACAGGTGCGCGATGACCGCCGCCGCGACAATCGCGATCAGGTTCCAGAACATCAGCCGGTCTACGATTGGACCCCGCAGCGAGCCGTCGGGCGGCATCCACGCGACGTGTCGCGCGGTCAGCAGCAGGCTCAGCGCGGAATACATCTTCAACTACCTTCAGTTGCGCCGCTTGCGGCGTGCGCGCATGCGCTGTGCGCCCGTACAAGTTCCACAAAGCGGGCGTGAACACGGCGATCGGCCGAAAGCTCAGGGTGAAAAGTCGCGGCGAGAATGTTGCCCTGCTCGATCATGACCGGAAACCCTTCGCGTTCAGCCAGCACCGCTACGCCGGGACCAGTCTTCACAATGCGCGGCGCGCGGATATAAACCATCTCCAGCGGCCCGCCTTCAATTTTGGTATCAGCCGTCTCGATCACACTGTCAATCTGCCGCCCATAGGCATTGCGCTCGACCGTCGCGTCCAGCACCCCGAGGCTCGCCTGCGCCGGATTCCTCACTTCCTTCGCCAGCAGAATACAACCCGCGCACGTCCCGAACGTAGGCTTGCTGCGAACAAACTCCTGGAGCGCGCCGAGGAACCCGTCCCGCTCCAGAAACTTGAGAAACGTCGTCGATTCCCCGCCCGGAATCACCAGCCCGTCGATCTCAGCCAATTGCTCGGCCTTCCGGACCAACACCGGCTCCGCTCCGGCCTCGCGCAGCGCATTGGCATGGGCCGCAAAGTCTCCCTGAATGGCGAGCACGCCTATACGAGGGGACTGGCGGTCCAGGCGATTGCTTTCTGTGCCCACTCTGGCGGTATCTTCCATTAACCTTCTTAAATCCGTTAACTGAGGATCATGCCTCTTCCACGACCAACGGGAGTGGCGTAAAGATGCGGCAAAGGCGCAGTCGCCTGGACGGCCAGCCTCACCAACCTCTGGTCTGTAGCAGTTCCTTCTCTTCAATCGCGGCCACAGCCAGGCCTTTCATGGAACCCGTAACCTGTTCGGCGGCTTCGGAGAGAATCTTCGGATCGTTGAAGTGCGTCGTGGCGATCACGATTGCCTTGGCTCGCG
>DASTXK010000025.1:0-2453 GCA_035765555.1 Acidobacteriaceae bacterium | reverse complement strand
TTGTATTCGAAATTTACGAAGCTGCGGAAATTATCTATATAAATCCGTGTCAGCATGGCTACTAATTATACGAACAACTGGCTGCTGCAAGGCCAATATCTAAGAACTAGAATGATTTCTGCTGGTTGGCTTCCCTTTACTTCACCCTCTCCCCAGCGTATCGTCTGAATCAGAATCGGGCGGCATTCCTCCTTCGAGGAAGCTGCACTGGAGACATCATGAGCGTGACGAATTTCCGCAGCGACGCCACCTCCGGCGCGCCGTCCAAAATCACATTCCAGACATTGCAGGAGAAGAAGCGGGCGCATCAGCCCATCGCAGCGCTTACCGCCTACGACTACGCCACGGCCCGGCTGGAGGATGAGTCCGGCGTGGACCTGGTCCTTGTCGGCGACTCGCTGGCCATGGTCGTCATGGGCTACGAAACCACTCTGCCCGTCACCGTGGACGAGATGCTGCATCACACCCGCGCCGTGCGTCGCGCCGTCAAGCGGGCCATCGTCGCGGCGGACATGCCATTCGGCTCTTACCACACCAGCGTGGCCGAGGGCGTGGCAAATGCCGTCCGGTTCGTGAAGGAAGCCGGGGCCGAGGCCGTCAAGATTGAAGGCGGCGCGGTTCGCTGCGAGCTGGTCGAGCGCATCGTCGGCGCCGAAGTTCCGGTCATCGGCCATCTGGGGCTTACGCCGCAGTCCATCCACCGTATGGGCGGATACAAGGTGCAGGGCAAGACGGAGTCCGCCGCAGAGGAATTGGCCCGCGACGCCCGAATGCTCGAAGCCGCAGGGGTCTCGGCCATCGTGCTGGAAGGAATGCCGCGTGAGCTTGCGGCAAGAATTACGTCGGAAGTCAGTGTTCCGACCATAGGAATCGGCGCGGGACCGGACTGCGATGGGCAGATCCTGGTCTTTCACGACATGGTCAATTTGACCTTCTCCGCGCCAGCGAAGTTCGTCCGCCGTTACGGTGACGCAGGTGCGCTCTTTCGCTCCGCCATTGCAGGTTATGTGCGGGACGTGGAAGAGCGCGCATTCCCCTCCGAGGCGGAGAGCTACCATGCGCCCGTCGCTCCCGCCACCCGCCGAGCCTGACGCGGCCAGAAAATTGTCAACCCCCTCAGGCCAAAAAATCTCCTAAACATCTGAATTCAAAGTGCAAAATTTCTGCTCCTCAATGCATGTGAATTTCCGCCAAAAGCTATACTGGATATAGGGGGAATTCACCTCCACCACGATGTCATTCTGAAGGCGAGTTTGGCGCGCATCCGCGCGCCGAAGGAAGCCGAAGAATCTGCGGTTTGTTGTCCTAAATTATTGAAAAAGGCTGACTTACAGCTAAGTCCTTAATTATGTCGGAACTACAGCCGGATACCCACTCTAACCTATAGAAAACAAAGGACAGTGGGAGAATTTTTATTCGCCTTTTGAGGGCCTGAGTTGCAAGTCCTGCCCACCATCGCCGACACCCGCGCCGCCCTCCGCGAACTCCGCGCCCAGGGCAAGACGGTCGGTCTCGTTCCCACCATGGGCGCGCTGCACGAGGGTCATCTGTCGCTGGTTCGCGCTGCTAAGGCGAGTTGCGATGCGGTGGTCGTGTCGATATTTGTGAACCCCACGCAATTCGGGCCAAATGAAGATTTCGCGAAGTATCCGCGAACCTTTGAGGCCGACTGCGCGGCCTTGAATAAAGAAGGCGTCGATCTGGTCTTCGCCCCCACAGCCGACGAAATGTACGTTCCCGGCGGGACTACCTTCATCGAAGTTGCCGGCGTGAGCAATCGGCTCGACGGGGCTTCCCGTCCCGGCCACTTTCGGGGAGTCGCCACCGTGGTGGCGAAGCTGTTCAATATAGTTGGGCCGGACCGGGCGTTTTTTGGCCAGAAAGACGCGGCCCAGGTCGCCGTGCTCAAGAAGATGGTTCGCGACCTGAATTTTCCCGTGGAGCTTGTGGTCTGCCCTATCGTGCGCGAGCCGGATGGGCTGGCCATGAGTTCGCGCAACCGGTATTTGTCTCCCGAACAACGACGGCAGGCCCTGTCGCTGCATCGTGCCCTCGAAGAAATGGAGCGGCTGGCGCGAAGCGGGACCACATCGGCTGACGAGTTGATCGCCGCAGGGTTGGCTGTGCTCGAACGCGAACCTTTGGTCCGCGTGGACTATTGCAGCATTGTCGATCCCGACACGCTCGAAGACGTGGGGGACGTGCGCCGCGGCGGGCTTGCGGCTATTGCCGCGTTTGTGGGAACCACCCGGCTCATCGATAATCAAGTGCTGGAAAAGCCGAATCGAGACGAACTCTGACCCAACGGTAGATACTGTTTGCGGAGAGAACGCCTTGCCATCGCCTGCTGCTGATGTTCTTGGACTGATCGGCCTTCCCGCTCCGGTGCGCGAGCTTGCCGCGCGCCCGTGGGACGCCATCATTGTTGGCGCGGGCCACAACGGGCTGGCGTG
>DASTXK010000024.1:0-11379 GCA_035765555.1 Acidobacteriaceae bacterium | reverse complement strand
TCCCAGCGTCCCGAAGTAGTAGCTGAGCAGCAGCGCCGCGCCAATCACAATGGCCGGCAGCGCGGGCGTTTCCATGCCCACGGCGAGACCCTGAATAATGTTGGTGGCCGGGCCGGTGGTGGAGGCCTGCGCGATGGCCTTTACGGGCCGGAAGCGCGTCTCCGTGTAGTACTCCGTGATCCAGACGAACAGCAGCGACATCACGATGCCGCAGATGCCGCAGCCGAACAGCCACCAGCGTATCGGGTGCTGGCCGGCGTCGAACATGTAGTAGACCGCCGCCGCGAAGCCCCCCAGCGCCAGAATCGTGGTCACAAAATAGCCGCGGTTCAGCGCGTGCATCGGGACTTCATCTTCCTTGGCCCGCACCACCGCCACTCCAATGGTGCTGGCGAGGATATTGATGGCCTGCACGATCAGCGGGAACAGAATTCCCTTGAGCCCGAAGACCGGATAAAGCGCCGCGCCCAGAATCATGGCGCCCACATTTTCAGCCGCCGTTGACTCGAAGATGTCCGCGCCGCGGCCCGCGCAGTCGCCTACGTTATCGCCAACCAAGTCGGCAATGACCGCCGGGTTCCGAGGGTCGTCCTCGGGAATGCCCGCCTCGACTTTCCCCACCAGGTCCGCTCCCACATCGGCGGCCTTGGTGTAGATGCCGCCGCCAAGCTGCGCGAACAGCGCCACCAGCGAGGCTCCAAAGCCGAAGCCGACTAATTCATAGGGGACCTGCTCCGGGTTCCTGAGACCGCCGAACCACCAGAAGAGCAGTCCCACGCCCAGCAGCGAAAGTCCGCCGACCACCAGGCCAGTGACCGCGCCGCCGCGCAGCGCCATCTGTAGCGCCTTGCCCATGCTGGTGCGCGCCGCCGCCGCCGTGCGAATGTTGGTGCGGATCGAAACCCACATCCCGGTCTGCCCGGAAAGCGCCGAGCAAAATGCGCCGATCAGAAAGCTGATGACAACCTTATTGGCATAAGGAGCGGTATAAGGAGAGACCCGGTATCCCACATAAAGAATGATTGCCAGGATGACGGCGATCAGCGCGATGGTCCCGTACTGCCGCTTCATGAAGGCTTCCGCACCCTGGCGGATGGCGTTGGAGATCTTCTGCATCTCCGCCGATCCCGTATCGGACGCCAGCACAAACCGCGCAAAACCAAACGCCGCAATCAAACCCACGACCCCGACCGCCAGCGCAATCCAGAGATAAAATTGGCCATCAATTACCGCGGCAACTCCGTTCGCCTGCCAGGCCAGCAACGCCGCGGAAGAAAAACACTCCATCAAAAACTCCTCCATTTACCTGAAAACCATTCACTTCCGCCCTGGCCGGTTCGCCCGGCCCCGGGCACAAACTCATAGCAAACGCGCCATTACAGCACGCAAAAGAAACCTTGGTCAATCAAAAGAGAGTCACCGGAGCAGGACCACCCGATCCGACTCGCTCCGGAATAGAAAATCCTTTGGATGCCACATAGGAAAGCAGAGTCTAAGCTATTCGGAAGACAATCGGCAACTGCCTGTTCAGCAGGCTGATTCCGGCTCCGATATCTCTTCAAATGCGACTAGACGGGAACATCACCGTAATTAGCCTTTCCGGGCGATTTCATCAAACACAGCATCTGGCGAACGGCCCAAACCACACCTTGCTTCGACAAGTCCTTGCCGGATGTGCGACATCGTATCGAAATGCTCGGAAGTCTCCTCATCTGCCGAATCCGGAACCGCCGATTTTGCTTCGCGCCTGGTCGTTGGAACCGGCACGCTATCCGTTCTCTCGTTCCATTTCATCGCATCTCCACAAACCTACTCCGGAACCGCTTCTCGTAGCAAAGTCGTCCGCGCTTTTTCGGCCAGCCAACTCACCCCCGCAACTGCTATGCTGGTTGCCATATTTCGCATGGCCTCCCCCAAAAGGCGGTTCGGAATGACAGCCAAAGTTCGCCGCTTCGCGCGTTGTTGCTGGACGCTCGCCGTCGTCATGGCGGCGCTCGGGCTTTCCGCACCCGCCTTCGCCCAGCCCATCGCCGTCCAGAACCCCGGTACGGGAGTCGCGCCACTCGACGGCCTGTGGCAGTTTCATCTCGGAGACAACCTCGCCTGGGCCAATCCCGCACTCGACGACTCCGGCTGGGAGCAGCTCCGAGCGGACAAGTCCTGGGGCGAGCAAAGTCATCCTTCCTACACGGGATTCGCATGGTACCGTCGCCACATCACCATTGAAAATTCCGGCCCGACCGCGACAAAAAATCTTGCCATCCTGATTCCGCCCGTCGATGACGCCTACGACCTCTATTGGAACGGCAAGAAGATCGGCAGCTACGGCGGGCTGCCGCCCAAGGCCAACTGGTGGTCCAGCGGCCACAATGCCGTCTATCCCCTGCCTGCTGCTTCAGGGTCCGGCGTACTCGCGCTGCGCGTCTGGAAGGCGCCGCTTTCTTCCGTCGATCCCTCGATGCTCGGCGGCCTGCGCTTCGCGCCGCTCATCGGCGACGCGGACATTCTCACCGCGCAGGCCAAACTTCCCTATTATCGACGCGACGAGCAGCGGCTTCCTGACCTGCTCATCTCGGCCGTGGTCCTCGTGGCCGGGTTCCTGAGCTTCCTTCTTTATTTCCGCGACCGCAAACAGGGTTTGTATTTGTGGCTTGGCCTCTATCTGGCCGCCGGCGGTCTTCTCGGCGTCAGGGATTTATCGGCCTACAGCTTTTCCCTCACCTTCCGCACCACCCAACTCGTTATTCAATTTGGCGAATGCGTGCAGGACATTTCCATGTGGATGATCCTGCTCCATCTGTTCGGGCTGGCGCGAAACCGCCGCTGGATGCGCGCCACCTCATGGCTCATCGCGCTTTACATCGCCGCGCAGATTGGGGACATCGGGACCATCTTCATCTGGGCTAAAAGCTGGCCGTCGCTGCCATGGATTGACGCGGTCACGACAGCCATCTACTCCATCACGCCCCTGTATGTCTTTGTCATCATCGGCTATGGACTGACCCGCAGAAAACAGATCACGCTCTGGCCCCTCATCGCGGTGGTCTGCCTGAATGGACTCTATAACTGCCTCATCAATCTGGTTGGGCAGGGCACCCGTTTTACGCATTGGACCCTTGCGGCTCAGGCCCAGACCAGCGGGCTCCGAGTCGGCGGTTACTCCTTCGGCATCGCATTTATCCTCAATACTCTGCTCTTCCTCGCGCTCATCTTCACCATCGCCCGCGAGCAGTTCCTGGAGCGCGAACGGCAGTCGCGCATGGAGCTCGAAATCAAATCGGCGCAGGCAATTCAGCACGTCCTCGTTCCGGAAGACACCCCCGCCATTCCCGGCTTCACCATTTCCAGCATCTACCGCCCCGCCGAGGAAGTCGGCGGAGACTTCTTTCAAGTCATTCCCATTTCCGGCGGCGGCGCGCTCATTGTGCTTGGCGACGTAAGCGGCAAGGGACTGAAGGCGGCCATGACCGTGGCGCTCATTGTGGGCACGCTGCGCACGCTGGCTGACTACACGCAGAGCCCCGCCGAAATTCTGGCCCGGCTCAACCGCCGCCTCATTGGACGCACCGACGGCGGCTTCGCCACCTGCCTCTGCGCGCGCGTTGACCCCAGCGGCTCCGTCACGCTCGCCAACGCGGGACATCTGTCGCCGTTCCACAACGCCGCCGAGATGCCTATCGACGGATCACTTCCGCTAGGGCTCACGCCCGACGCGAAGTACGACGAAGCCGCAATTCATCTCCGCGAAGACGATTCTTTGACACTCTACACGGACGGCGTGATCGAAGCGCAGAGCGAGACCGGCGAGCTTTACGGCTTTGAACGCGCCGCCGCCCTTGCCGCATCCAATCCAACGGTGGAACAGATTGTGGATGCCGCGTGCGCCTTCGGGCAGAAGGATGACATCACGGTCCTGCGACTCGTGCGCCTGCCGCAAACTGCGCCCGCCCACACCGCGACCATCCGCATTGCCGCCCAAATCGCCGGAGCCTGACGCGCCATTGGAGGTCCGGCGGCTGTACAATCTGGTGTTCTTTCCGGTAAGAAAGAACGAGCACCAATTATTCCGGCGGAGATTGGGTCCATGGCCCGCAGCGTAGTCGAAGAACAAATTACGGCGAAGTCGGCCTCCGGCATCAGCGCGGAGCGGCTGACCGAAATCTATCGCCTCATGTACCTCTCGCGCCGCCTTGACGACCGCGAGATCATCCTGAAGCACCAGCAGAAAACCTTCTTCCAGATCTCCGGGGCTGGCCATGAAGCGCTGCTGGTCGCCGCCGGCCTCACGCTCAAGCCCGGATACGATTGGTTCTTCCCCTACTATCGCGACCGCGGCCTGGTGCTCGCGCTCGGCGTCACACCGGAGGCCCTGCTGCTTCAGTCCGTGGGCGCGGCCTCGGACCCGGCCAGCGCCGGACGCCAGATGCCTTCCCACTGGAGCAGCGTGGAGCGCCACATCGTCTCCGGCTCCTCCGCCACAACAACGCAGTGCCTGCATGCCGTGGGCTGCGCCGAGGCCGGACGCTACTTCTCGCGCCATCCTGAAGCAGCCGAAAAGCATGAAGGCGACTACCGCCAGTGGCGCGATGTTCAGTTCAAGGGCGATGAGGTTGTCTACACTTCGCTGGGCGAAGGGTCAACCTCGCAGGGCGAATTCTGGGAGTCGCTCAACACCGCATCCAACGAAAAGCTGCCCGTCATCTTCGTCGTGGAAGACAACGGTTACGCCATCTCCGTGCCCGTCGAGGTCAACACTCCCGGCGGCAGCATCTCGAAGCTTGTCCAGAATTTCCCAAACTTCTACTTCGCGGAAATTGACGGCACCGACATCGTGGAATGCCTGCGCGCCTTTGAAGAGGCCGCCGCGCACTGCCGCTCCGGCAAAGGCCCCGCGCTTGTCCACGGACATGTGATCCGGCCCTACTCGCACTCGCTCTCCGACGACGACAAGCTCTATCGTCCCGAGGCCGAGCGCCACGCCGATGCCCTGCGCGACCCGCTCTCCAAGACGCAGATGCTGCTTCTTCGCGAAGGCATTCTGGACGCTGAAGGCATCAACCGGCTCGAAAAGAAAGTGGATGAGGAAGTGCGCCACGCCGCCGAGCACGCGCTGCGCGCCGCGCCGCCTCCGCCGCACAAAACGGAAATCCTAAAGCACGTCTACTCTGAACACTACGACCCCACGCGCGCCGAGCTACAGACCGAGCCGGCGCCTCCCGCCGCCAAGGCGCAGGAGCGCACCATGGCGGACCTCATCAACCTTTGCCTGAAGGATGAAATGCGCCGCGACCCGCGCATCCTCATCTTTGGCGAAGATGTGGCGGACTGCTCCCGCGAAGACTACCTGCGTGAGCATTCGGTCAAAGGCAAGGGAGGCGTCTTCAAGCTCACTTCCGGACTTCAGTCCGAGTTCGGCGGCGACCGCGTCTTCAATTCTCCACTGGCCGAGGCCAACATAGTCGGCCGCGCCGTGGGCATGGCCGTGCGCGGCATTAAACCCGTGGTGGAAATCCAGTTCTTCGACTACATCTGGCCCGCCATGCATCAGCTTCGCAACGAACTGCCGCTCATGCGCTGGCGCTCCAGCGGGACCTGGGCCGCGCCAGCCGTCGTTCGCGTGCCCATCGGCGGCTATCTTACGGGAGGCTCCATCTACCACTCGCAGTCCGGCGAAAGCATCTTTACACACACGCCGGGAATGCGCGTCGTCATGCCCTCCAACGCGCTGGACGCGAACGGCCTGCTGCGCACTGCCATCCGCTGCGATGACCCGGTGATGTTCCTCGAACACAAGCATCTTTATCGCGGCTTCTACGGACGCGCTTTCTATCCCGGCCCTGACTACATGGTTCCGTTCGGCAAGGCCGCGACGGTGCGCGAAGGACGCGATCTGACCATCGTGACGTATGGGGCCGTCGTTCCCCGCGCCATCCAGGCCGCGGAAAAGGCCCAGCGCGAGCATGGAATCGAGACGGAAATTCTCGACCTGCGCACCCTCAACCCCTACGACTTTGAGGCGATCGCGGAATCCGTGCGCAAGACCAGCCGCGTGATTGTGGCCCATGAGGACATGCTGAGTTGGGGTTACGGGGCCGAGCTTGCCGCCCGCATCGGCGACGAGCTCTTCCACGACCTCGACGCGCCTGTGAAGCGCCTCGCGGCCATGGATACCTTCGTCGCCTACCAGCCAATTCTGGAAGACGTGATCCTGCCTCAGGCGGACGATGTGTACGACGCCATCCTTGAAATGAAGCGCTTCTAAATACAAAAGGGGCAGGCTCGAAAGCCCGCCCCTGAAATTCTTCGGTTTTTTATCGCGCGCCGACCGGCTTCAGATCCGCCACGCGCTGCGCCAGCAGGTGCTCCAACTTCTCCAGATCCTCGGAGAAGACTTCGATGCCTTCTTTCAGCTTGTCATGCGCCATGCGGTTGGCCGCGTGCATCTTCTCAAACGTGGCCTCGTCCATGTGAATTTTCTCAATGTTCATCAACTTCGCATTCGCCGGATCGAGCTTGCGCGGCAGATCCTCGTAAATCGCGCCCATCTCCTCAATCAGCTTCGGCGCAATGGTCAGCAAGTCGCATCCGGCCAGTTCGCGAATCTCGCCCGTGTTGCGGAAGCTCGCGCCCATCACCTGCGTCTTGTAGCCGAATTTCTTGAAGTAGTTGTAAATCTCCGTCACCGACTGCACCCCCGGATCGTCCGCGCCCTGGTAGTCCTTGCTCGTGTCCTTCTTGTACCAGTCCAGAATCCGGCCCACAAAAGGAGAAATCAGCGTTACCTTCGCTTCCGCACTGGCAACCGCCTGATGCATCCCGAACAGCAGCGTCATGTTGCAATGGATGCCTTCCTTCTCCAACTGCTCCGCCGCGCGAATGCCCGCCCAGGTCGAGGCCAGCTTAATCAGAATCCGCTCCTTCGAAATGCCCTGCTCCTTATAGAGCTGGATAATCGCGTGCGCCTGTTCCACTGATTTTTCCGTATCGTAGGAAACCCTCGCATCCACTTCCGTCGAAACACGCCCCGGAATAATGCTCAGAATTTGTTTCCCGAAGGCCACCGCCAAGTGCTTGAACGCTTCCTTCGCCACCGCGTCGTCGCTCGCATACTCACCCAGCCGCTTCTTCGCCTCGGCCAGCACTCCGTCCACAATCGGGGCATACTCCGGCATCTGCGCCGCCTTCATAATCAGCGACGGATTGGTGGTCGAGTCCTGTGGTTTCACCTTCTCAATCGCATCAATGTCGCCCGTATCCGAAACCACGATCGTCATCTCGCGCAACTGTTCCATCACACTCTTCGCCATGTTTCCTCCTTGCCACACTTTGGTTCTCATTATCGACCATCTCCCGCGCGAAATGAAATTCCGTCAGAAGAACAAAATTCATTTGGTATCGCTATTTCGTTCGATGCGCAGGCCCATATCAGGATACGGGATTGCCCAGCGTTCCGATGCCCGCGACCGAAACTTCCACGCGGTCTCCCGCGCTCATGGGCGCAACTCCCGCCGGAGTTCCCGTCGGAATCACGTCGCCCGGCAGCAGCGTCATGGCCGCCGTAATGTAGCGCAGCAGCACGTCAATCGGAAAAATAAAGTCCACCGTGCTGCCGTGCTGCTTCACTTCCCCATTCAGCTTTGTCTCGACCGTGACTCCGGCCACGGGATCAATCTCATCCGTCACCAGCGGCCCCATGGGGCAGAACGTGTCGAAACCCTTCGCACGCGACCACTGCCCGTCGGACTTCTGCAAATCGCGCGCGGTCACGTCGTTCACAATGGTGTAGCCGCGAATGTACGGCTTCACGTCCTCGTCCGGCCCAATGCGCCGCGCAGTCTTGCCGATCACCACCGCAAGCTCGCCTTCAAAGTCCACGCGCTGCGACTGCTCCGGAACCCGGATCGTCTCTCCCGGCCCAATCACCGCCGAAGGCGGCTTGAGAAACAGCAGAGGCTGTTTGGGAACTTCATTTCCCAACTCCGCCGCATGATCGCGATAGTTGCGCCCAATGCAGACAATCTTGCGCGGAACCACCGGAGCGAGCAGCCGGACAGCATCCAACCGCACCGGCTGGAACGCGCCCGTCGCAAGCTTCGTCCACGGGTCTTCCTCAAACGGAGGCAACAACCGCTCGATCCACAGCGCTCCGTCGCGCTCTACAATTTCCCCATACTGCGGCCCTGCTTCAGCCAGAAAACGGCAATACCTCATTTATTTCTCCCATCATTGCTGCGGTAACGATTCTTCCACTTCCGCCGAGCGCGGACTCTCATTGCCATCTTTGTCCACCGCGCTCACCGAATACCAGTAGGTGTGACCCGGCTGCGCGCTTGCGTCGTGGAACGACGGAGCAGCCTCCACAGCGCCCGACACCCGCGCGGGCTGCGCGCTCGCCTCCGCTTCCCTCCGGTAAATCCGGTATCCGGCCAAGTCGGCCTCTGTGCCGGGCTGCCAGGAAAGATCGATCGCGCGGGCCTCGGGATCGGCCACGGCTTGCAGTCCGGTTGGCGTCGCCGGGGGAAACAGATCGCGGGCGTCGATCCTCATGGGCTTGCTTGCAGGCCCCGCCACTTCGACTGGCTCGCCCCGCATCGTGATCTTCGCTACGCGCTGCACAGTGTAGGTATAGGTATGGTCGAGCGCGGCATCGGGGTCCAGCACCTGGCCGTGGTCCGTCCCGGAAAACTCCAGCGTCTGCTCCGAGAGAACCGACGTCCTTTTCTGGCCCGCCTTTTCGTCCAGCACGCGATGAATCCGAATCGTCTGGTCGCGGCCCGTCGGCGTCCAGTTTAGGACAACCCCGTCCACCTGCGCCCGCGCGCGAAGGTCCTCCACCTGCGGAGGCGCTGTTCCCGCCGCCGTTCCGGCTTCGTTCGACGGCCCCGCGCTGCGCCCCACGGAATTGAAAAGCTCAACCGTATAGACCAGCGGCCGCGCCTCTCCGGAAGTCAGCGCGGCTGGCAGGTGGTCCACAAAAGATGCGGAGGCCTCCGGCGCGAAGGCAAAATCGCCCACCCTCGAACATGGCCCCGATCCGACCCGCCTGCATACCTCGACCCTCTGGTCGCCGACCAGAAGCACTTTATCTGTGGTGCGTTTGGGCATGGTCCAGTGCAGTGCGACTTCGTTGCCGGTGCGCTGCGCGGTCAGGTCGTCCACAGGCTGCGGAAGCTTGAGGCTGGGGGGCGCCGGGGCGGCCACCATGCCGCATCCAGCCATCATCAACAAAGGCAGACAAAGTCCGGCGATGGCCGGGCGCAGCTTCACGTTCATTCCACAATTTAGCCTACAGCAAACGCCATTCCGGAAGAACCGCTTAGAGCGAAACAGACCGTCCAGGGAATCCGAAACGTGCCCGCCATGGGAATATAGTTGTCTCTAGAGCCGCGTTTTTGGAAACCGGCATCCAACACAGAGCAAAAGACGTGAGGGGCGGCAATGGCGACACGGAGGCTGGTGGCGGAGCAGGAACCCACCTCGAAAAAATCGCGGGGGCAGGTGGACCCCCTGACCGCGGAAGCTTTTATCGCGGAGCGGCGGATTGGGGAACGCATCAAGCGGCTGCGCCTGAAGAAATCCATGGGGCTGGTGGAACTGGGCAAGCACACCGGGCTCTCGGCCAGTTTTCTTTCCCAGCTAGAGACGGGGCGCGTGGTGCCCACGCTGCGCAACCTGGCGCGCATCGCCATGGTCTTCAACAAAGACCTTTCCTACTTCTTTGAGCCGGAGCCGCACACACTCTTCCGCGTCCACAAGAAAACCGACCGCGTGCGGATGCCGCAGTCAGGCGTGGAAGACCCCTCCTACTTTTTCGAGTCCCTCGCCTACATGGTGCCGGACCGCCACCTTGATCCCTACTACGCCGAGTTTGTTCCTCAGAAGGACTCCGTCGAGGCGCGTCCTCATGTGCATCCCGGCTACGAGTTTCTGTTCGTGCTGGAAGGCGCCCTGGAAATCCGGCATGGCGAAAAGATGAACGTGGTGGAAACGGGCGACTCCGTGTACTTCGACGCCAGCACGCCCCACTCCTACCGCTGCGCCGGAAAAGACCCCGCCGTGGCCATCATTGTGACCATGCACCAGATGCCGGCCGCCCAGCCCACCCTGAATCTGCGTCCGCTCGGAGCGCCGCTCGGCGCCCGCTCCGGCCAGTTGCCAAACTCCAACACGCTCCATCCCGCGCCCCGCGCCCCCATTGAGATGGTGTCCCGCAAAGCCTAGCGCGCTACTCTTCGGGGTGAGGCGGCTGCTCCTGATCGAAATACAGCAGTCGGCCACAGCTTTCGCAGGGAATCAGATCGCCCATGCGCACCTGGTTCCAAAGCTGCGGACGCAGAGCCATGCGGCAGGCGCCACAACTTTGGTCGGCGACGTGGGCCAGCGCTGTGCCCTTGGAACCGGAGATTCGGTCGTAGTTGCCCAGCCGCGCCTCCTCGATTTGTCCCCGGAGCCGCTCGCGTTCCGCGTTAAGCACGGCAAGATGCTTCTGCTGCTCTTCGGACGCCTTGCGCGCAGCCTCCTTTTCCAGCTCCACCACCTTCGTGTGGTCAGTGAACTCCTGCTGCGCCGCGCGCAGCCCGGCCTCCAACTGCTCCGACCGCTCCATGCTCTCAAGCTCGCGGTCTTCAATTTTGGCTATCTCTGACTCGGCAAAGCTGATCTCATTCTGAATGGCGTGGAACTGCTCGTTGGTCTTGACGCTGCTCGACTGCTCGCGAAACTTGGCGATCTTCTGCTGGACATCCTTCAGGTCGCTTTCCAGCCGCCGCCGCTTCGCGTCCTCTTCCTTAATGGCCCTGGTCGCCGACTCCACTCCGGTCTTCTGCCGCGCCAGCTTTTCTTCCAGCGCGGCAAGCCGTTTAGGCAGCGCGCTGATTTCGGCGCGCAGTTGGTGGATCTTCTGATCCGTCTCCTGAAGCTGAACGAGGGCGAGCAATTCATCATTCATGGCGAAACTTGAGTTTATATCGTTGCCGCCGTCCCGTGCCTTCCAAAGCGTAAAATGCTATTTCGCTCGAAACCGCTTTCTCTCCCACGGTTAAGCCGGCCAACGGCGAAAGACTTCCTCAACCGGAGCCGCACTTGCGTCAACTTTTCGCCTCGCTTGCCTGCGCTTTTCTGTTCGCCGCAATCCCCGCCGCCCACTCGCAAACGCCAACGCCCACGCATCCCTGGACCGTGCAGGAAATCTACGGCGGGGGCGACCTCACCGGCTATCCGCCCAGCGGCATTAGCTGGTCGCCCGACGGCAGCCGCGCCACCTATATCGACGGCGACGGTAATGTGATGCAGATTCAGATTTCCGACGGCAAGCTGACGAAGCTCATTGACCACGCGAAGATCGACTTTCTGCTCGACGCCAAAATCAGCGAGCAGGAC
>DASTXK010000023.1:0-4736 GCA_035765555.1 Acidobacteriaceae bacterium | reverse complement strand
GGCGATGATCGCCGGACCTTGCTCCATTGAAACCCGCGACCAGGCCTTCGCCGCAGCCGAGCAGGTGGCCGCCGCTGGCGCGCAGTTTTTTCGCGGAGGCGCCTACAAGCCTCGCACCTCGCCCTATGCCTTTCAGGGACTCGGCGAGAAGGCGCTGCACATCATGGCCGAGATTCGCGAGCGATTTGGCCTGCGCATTGTGACGGAAGCGATTGACCAGGACGCGCTGGAACTCGTCGACGAGTACGCGGACGTGATCCAGATTGGCGCGCGCAACATGCAGAACTATTCCCTGCTGAAGGCCGCAGGACGGAAACGCAAACCTGTGCTACTGAAGCGCGGACTGGCCGCAACTCTGGAAGAATTTCTGATGGCCGCCGAGTACATTATGAGCGAAGGCAACTACCAGGTGGTGCTTTGCGAGCGAGGAGTGCGCACCTTTGCCGACCATACGCGCAACACACTCGACCTGAGCATTGTGCCCGCTGTGCAGCGGCTGAGCCATTTGCCCATTATTGTGGATCCCAGCCACGGAACCGGCAAGCGCAACAAGGTCATTCCGCTGGGACGCGCGGCGGTGGCCGTGGGCGCGGACGGCCTCATTGTCGAGGTGCATCATGCTCCGGACAAGGCGCTCTCCGATGGAGCACAGTCGATTTTTCCCGAGCAGTTTGTTGAGCTGATGCGGCAGTCCAGCGAGATTGCCGCCGTACTTGGGCGAAACGTGCCGCACGGCATTGAGATCAGCGAAGAAGCGGGGGCCGCAACAGTTGTTCGTTGATTGCCGCAAGGTGAAAGTCAGAGGGCGGCGCATCGGCAGCCGCCTTTTGCTTGTCTGTGTTTTGCCGCTGCTCGCGCTCGCCGGATGCAACCGCGATCAGTTTCCGCATTATCCTGACAACTATCGCGAGTTCGCGTATGTGACCAACAGCGGCTCCAATACCGTGACTGTGCTGGACTTGGTGCATCTGCGCCAGGACCGCGTGCTCCAGGTCGGCTCCGACCCGACGGGAATCGTCGCCAATCCGAAAAAAAACGAGATATACGCCGTCAACAGCGGCAGCGGAACGGTAAGCGTGATTGATGCGGAGAAGAACCGGGTCGTCGCCACCATTCCTGTTGACCACAAGCCGTATTTCATTGACGTGAACCGCGATGGGACCCGCGCCTATATTGCGAACTCCGGGTCGAACAATGTCTCTGTAATCGACTTGAACAAGCGCCGCGTGATTCGCGCCATTGGAGTGGGCGAAGGCCCCGGCCTGGCGCGCATCTCGCCGGACGGCAACACTCTGGTCGTAACAAACCGGCTCAGCGGCAGCGCTTCCGTAATTGATACGAAGACCCACCGCGTGCGCAGCGTCTTTTCAGGATGCCCACAGGCGACCGACGCCGTAATTCTGCCCGATTCGTCAAAGGCGTTCGTTGCCTGCTCCGGAGGGCATCAGGTGATGGTGCTTGGGCTGGCGCGACCAGACAGCCCCATTGAGCGGGAGCGCTCTGACCGGTTGCTCACTTTTCTGGATGTGGGACAGACGCCGGTGCATCTTGCGCTGAAACCTGATGGCGGAGAAATTTTTGTCTGCAACTTCAACAGCGACTCAATTTCTGAAATCAACACCAATACGAACGAGGTCGGCGGGGCCTACCTGGTGGGCGCGCACCCGGCCTACGCGGTTGCCAGTGCCGACAATTCCCTGCTCTGGATCAGTAATTTCAACGCCGATGGAGTGAGCGTGTACTCGATTGACGACGGACGGCTGAGCAGGTCCTCGGTTCACGTTGGCGGAGGCCCGGACGCGCTCGCCTTTTCCGACAGCGGATACCTGCTGCTCGCCGTCGATGCCCAGTCCGGCGATGTCTCCGCTATTCGCACCAGCGCCATTGGCCCCCTCCGCTGGGGTTCACTCTTCACCATGCTGCCCGCCGGCAACCGGCCCAGCAGTATCGCGGTCAAAGCGTTTAAGGTGAAGTAATAGACCTCGCACTGTTGGTCGACAGTAGCTATGGAATGAACCACGCTGTTAATGATGGCTCTCGCTCCCCATCCGGAAGATACCTCATTAACAGGCCTCGACATTCGGATTGGATAGGAAAAACCCTTTCTACAACACGCTCCGGAATAGAGATAATTTGAACACCTTCATCGTCCCGAGATGTGATTGACGGTTCAGAGCCCGGTTCGGCGATAAAAAGAGACGGTGGGAGTGGTCAAACTGGGTGTGAAATTCTTCTGCTGCCGCGAGATCGATCTTAAGTGAATCTGCAGTAGCTCGTAGTGAGTAGACCATTGCTAACCTGTAATTGCAGTGTGTCGAAGCAAGGGGGCTTCCTGCAATATGCTCATACCACCCTTGATCCAACGAGCACGCTCTTTCCATCTGGGATCAAGATGATCGATATGTATATCCGCGAAACCGGGTTTTGAGCATGAATCAGATATCCAGTCTCTAAGATTCACAGTTGGCTCCCGCTTGTCTTTCTCATCTTCGCCAGCATTCCCGTCCATAGCTCGGCGTCGGCTTCGCTGAGATCCATCCGGCGGACCAGCCTCCTGGCTTTCTTCTCTGTTGCGGATTCGGTTCCGGGCTTTGTGTAGCCGGTTTTCTTGAGCGCATCGAGCAGGGCCTCAGTCATGCGCTCGAGGGTTGCGCCGCTCGCCCGCGCTTTTTCGGGGATCGCAACCGCGTTCTGAATCCGAATCAATTCATAGAGACAAATCGCCACGGCCTGCCCCAGGTTCATGGATGAATGCTCCTCCCGCGTGGGAATGCGCATGAGCCAGTGGCAATAGCTGAGGTCCTCATTCGACAGGCCGCGCTTCTCCGACCCGAAGAGCAGCGCCACCCGCTCCCCCGCAAGCCGGGAGCGAATCAGGCCGCCGGCCTCATCCAGCCGGTGCAGCGGATGCTCCAGCTTTCGCGAAGTGCCCGCCATGGTTCCAACGACAAGGCCGCAGTCGGCGACAGCTTCGGTCACAGTGGAAAATTCTTCCGTATCCCGGAGCAAACCGGGCGCGCCCACAGCGGAGCGCGCCTCGCGAAAGCTGAGGTGATAAGAATTCACCACGCGCAGACGCGAAAATCCGAAGTTGCTCATGGCGCGGGCGGCCGCGCCAATGTTCAACGGATTGCGCGCCGCCACCAGGACGACGCGCAGATTTTCAGCTTCCTTCTCCGCGAGCAAATTCAATCAGGCCGCCGCCGCGACAGGCTGGCCACACTGCGAGCAGCGCGTTGCCGCGATCGGAATATCACTCAGGCACTGTGGGCAAGGTCTGGTCTTGGGAGGCTCCGCCTTCTGCGGCTGAAATTTCTTAAGCAGCTTTTGCACCGGCACCACCATGAAGAAGTAAATGGCCGCCGCGATGATGATGAACTGAATGACCGCGTTAACAAAGTTTCCGTAAGTAATTTTGCCGCCGTTGACGGTCGCCACCAGATACGAAAAGTTCGGTTGCCCCACAATGGCCGATATCAACGGGTTGATGATGTCGCTGACCAGCGAATTGATGACGTGGGTAAATGCCGCGCCAATGACGACCGCAACGGCCAGATCGACGACATTGCCGCGCAGAACAAAGTCACGAAAGCCTTTCAACATAGATACGCTCCTCACAACTGAGATAGCTTTCTGAAACGCCGGCAACCCGCCGGGGACGAAACGCAGCTATCGTACCGCAGTTGGAGCATCATTTGTAACTGAAGGTTGGCTTTTTTCATCTCATCACGTATCCTGCTTCGTTCGTCCATACATAGGGAGAATGAGCCTTGAAGAAAGTAGCGGAAAGCGCCCACGCGGCCGTGGCCGACATTCCCGACGGCGCAACCATCATGATTGGGGGCTTCGGCCTCTGCGGAATTCCGGAAAACCTGATCGAGGCGTTGGTGCGGCGCGGGCCGAAAAATCTGCGCACCATCAGCAACAACATGGGCGTTGACGGCTTTGGAATGGGCCGCATGCTGGAAGCCGGAATGATTGCCGGCCACACCGGCAGCTATGTGGGCGAAAACAAGCTGCTGGAGAAACTGGTGCTGGAAGGCAAGCTGGACCTGACGCTCGTGCCTCAGGGCACGCTGGCCGAGCGCATCCGCGCCGGAGGGGCCGGAATACCCGCCTTCTTCACCCCGGCCGGAGCGGGAACGCTGGTCGCCGAAGGTAAGGAAGCGCGCGAGTTCGACGGCAAACCTTATCTGCTGGAAAGCTGGCTTCGCGCCGACTATGCTTTCGTTCGGGCCTGGAAAGGCGACACGCAGGGGAACCTTGTCTATCGCAAGACGGCCCGCAACTTCAATCCCATGATGGCCACAGCGGCAAAGATCACGATTGCGGAAGTCGAGGAGCTGGTCGCGCCCGGCGATCTCGATCCCGACCACATCGTCACACCGGGCATCTATGTCAAACGCATCTTGCAAGGAGAACACTACGAGAGGCGCATTGAGCGAAGGACGGTGAGGGCGGCTGCGGCGTAATCCCTTCAAATGGACAACTAAGACCAGCTTGACGATGATGACGATTTCGTGAGGGCGATGGAAGAAGGAATCGCCGAGGCAGATCGCGGGGAATTTATCTCGAATGAAGAGGTGCTTCGCTGGCTTCAGGATCGAGAAGCTAGGGCCGCTTCTAATGAACTTGCATCTGCTGCACCGAGTCGCAGATGCCGCGATAGCGCCGGACGTAGCGGAAATCTGTAAACAGGCTGATGGCGGCCAGCAGCAGGCACGCCGCCAGAAACC